>NZ_JJML01000065.1 GCF_000775285.1 Neosynechococcus sphagnicola sy1
TTCATGCTTATACCGAAACCCTTCCCAGGCACGAACTAAGCAGGTGAAAAGATCCAGCGGTTCGTAACGGTCAAAACAATAGCCAGTTCCGGCTTCATTCATCGGGTCATGGTGACTGACCGTATCCACTAACCCACCTGTACGCCGTACCACGGGGACACATCCATAGCGCAGTGCCAACATTTGACTAATGCCACAGGGTTCAAACCGCGACGGCATCAGAAACGCATCCGACCCAGCATAAATTCGCCGGGAAAGGGCATCGTTATAGAGCAGATACACCGAAACCCGTCCGGCATAGCGAGAGGCAATTTGCCAGAGTTGGGTTTCATAGTAGCGATCGCCCGTTCCTAGAATGATTAACTGAGCATCGGTGTAGGAAATAAACCGATCCATAATTTGCAAGACCAAATCAATGCCCTTCTGCTCTACCAGTCGGGTCACCATGGCAATCAAAAAGGCATTGGCATTAACCTCCAGACCCACTTCTTCTTGGAGCGCCACCTTATTGATAGGACGTTGGTCTAGGGTTTCAGCCGAGAAGTTTTGAGTCAAAAACTTATCCGTTGCCGGATTAAAGGCTTCGGTGTCAATGCCGTTGAGAATCCCCGTCAGCTTATCTCCTAGAAAAGATAGCAATCCTTCTAGGGTTTCGCCATAGGCTGGGGTGCGAATTTGTTGGGCATAGGTGGGGGAGACCGTATTCACCCGATTGGCATACTGCACAGCGGCGGCCATCGTGTTGTGGCCTTGCATATACCAGGGGCACCAAGTCATCTGCTCCAGTCGCCACCGCCACGGCCCCTGATAGGCCAAGTTATGGATGGTAAACACCGTACTGATGTCAGGTGATTGGTGCATCCATACTGGAATCATGCCGGTATGCCAATCATGGCAGTGAACAATTTCAGGTTTCCAGTAGTTCCAGCAGAACTCTGCGGCTCCGTTGGAAAACAAGGTGAATCGCCAATCTTCATCTTCTCCGAAGTAGATGCGGCGGGGTAAGAAGGAGGGATGGCTGAGGAGATAGAGGGGGACATCGCTACCGGGCAAAACGGTTTCGTAAACCGCCAGATCCTGAAACATGGCAAACCCCTGCCAAATCGGCTTCTTAGGGATCGGCATTTTATCGGGCAGAAAACCGTAATAGGGCATGAATAAACGCACATCATGTCCTAGCTTCCGCAAAACCTTGGGGAGAGCTCCTACAACATCTGCCATGCCCCCCACTTTGGCAATTGGCGCGGCTTCGGCAGCTACAAATAAAATTCGCATGGATTTATGGCGTTCCCTGGTGTACCTGGTATTCCAGTCTAGGGAGTTCTCGGGGTAAAAGGAATCCCCATTCGTCACATTTACAGAACCAGTTGCCTGAGTAGACTACTTGATGTTTGATGATTGCAGGGCATTAGAAGCAGCATTGGAGTCTAGAACTAGAGCCAACGCATTTGTGAAAATTAATGATGGTTTTTGCAGCCTATGCAGGTTTGGAAATGCCGTATGGAATCGCTAAACAGCCCTATGAGTAAAGTTTTCGGCGATTGAGTCTTGAATTTCTAAATCTAAATTTTTTCATGAATAGACTACTCAAGAAAGCCATGATAGAATCCCGGCAATGCTGGATAAATCATCAATGATCGGCATTAAGCATCGGCTGCGGTCTAACTCAACCTGAGTTCTAAACATAGTTTAGAACTCCAAGTTAGAAGTCCAATTCACCTAGCTCCTCTATCCGCGTTGGCAGGTGTTTTCAAATGGGTGTTGCTTATTACATCGCGTTTAACAAAGAAGAGCTGGCCGTGGACTTCACGGACGGGAAGTCAGTAGCTCGCGCAATAGACGACCTGAACCGACTTGCCGAGGAGTTGGGTGTGAAGCCCCTTGAGGCGTTCATGGGTCAATCGGTGGATGATATCGCCGACATGCTTGGGGAAGAGATCGTGGTCGAGGATGGCTCTGATGGCGCAGCATCATGGTTTGATCCAGTGGAAGGTATTGCAGTCCTTGACGCGCTGATTTTAGCATTACAATCAGATCCAAAACGACTGATGTCATCTCAGGATGTAGTCGAAGACTTGCAGAGTTACAAAGACGCGCTTCTCGCAGCAGACACCCACAAAGCTAAGTGGCACTTGGCCATTGACTTCTGAGTTGGCAAACCGCTTAAACTCAAATATATACTTGCCTGAAATACTTGGTTCTCTCAATTAGTCTTTCGTTACTGGTAGTCTTTCGTTACTGGCAAAGATTTGTTAGTTCGAATTAAAAATCCCACTTATTAAGGAGTAAATTCTATTTGGCTATGATGAATCTTGTTTTGTCAACTAAGGCACCTCAAAAGCTACAAACCGAAGCAAATTCAATTAAGGATTTCACTCCTGACATTTTGAGGTATTCTATTCTCATGCATCAGACACTGATGCACATCAGCTTTGAACTGGCGAGATTTCAATTGGCACTTTGTTAAAAAAAACCGCACCATCACCGCAAAATCTAACAGGAGGGACATGATGAAACCGAATCCCATTATTTGGTGTGAGATTTACGTACAGGACATGGATCGTGCAAAACTTTTTTACGAGTCTGTGTTCCAAATGAAGCTGGAGAAGCTCGAAAGCCCTGGCATGGACATGTGGGCATTTCCGATGACGATGGATACAGTGGGGGCTTCTGGCGCATTGGTCAAGATCGACGGGGTTCAATCCGGCGGCAGTGGCACAATCCCCTACTTCCATTGCGACGAGGTCGCCGTAGAATCGGAGCGCGTCGTCCAAGCAGGTGGGCAAATCCACCGAGAAAAAATGTCAATCGGCCAATATGGATTCATCGCCTTAGTTGTCGATACAGAAGGAAATATGATCGGTCTTCACATGCCCCCAAAAGAAATGGAGTAAGGGCGGATCGAAACGCGATCGCTGGTAGGGTTTGCCTGCTCGCGCCCCGTTAGGTACCAGAAGTCAGGCCGCAACGATGCACACTCACGAAAAAATCAATTACGTGGAGTTTCCAGCCAGAAATCTGGAAGCAACCAAGTCCTTCTTTGAAGCCGTATTCGGATGGTCGTTTGTGGATTATGGCCCTGAGTACACTGCTTTCTCCAATCAAGGACTGGATGGAGGATTCTTTAAATCTGACCTCACAGGAACGGCAGACAGCGGCAGTGCTCTGATCATCTTCTATAGCAACAGCTTGGAGGAAACGCTATCCAAAGTTGAAACCGCCGGTGGTCAAATTGTAAAATCAATTTTCTCATTTCCAGGCGGGCGGCGCTTCCACTTCGTTGAACCCAGTGGTAACGAGTTCGCAGTTTGGAGCGAAGTGAGTACCTGAAAAGCGGCTGCCATCGTATAGAATATTTATTTTGTATGATGCTGTTGTAGTTTAATAAAATCGTAACATTTAATTTATTTCAATCTGAATTTATGCTTTCAACACTTGTTCGTCCTCTGGTTGATACTCAGATTCGTCTCCTCGCGAATTCAAAAAAAACGGATAAAACCATTGCCCAAACCATCGTCACTTGGCTGGGCTATATTGGTGTGCGAACAGAAGTGACGCAACTTATTCCCAACTCAGACCGCATCAGCGTCTCCCTAACCGTAGGCAAGCCAGAGTCTTGTACTGAGAAGGACTGGCAAAAAATCCTCGATAATCTGCTCAATTCCCATGCAGATGAGCCTAGCGATCGCTCAGAAGAGATAGAAATGGCGAAGTTAGTCCAACTGTCCAGACTTTTAGCCTATGTCATTCAAGCAGGCTCGTCTGAGACTCAGGCTAACTGGAATATCTTGGAAAAGAATCTTGCACCGCTAAATCTAGACTCCGTTACCCTGGGGGCAGTTCGCTCGGCATTGAAAGTGCCTCAATCAATCAATGCTCTGGATCAATTAGATCCAGACCTAGCCGCCAGAGCTTTTCCACTCGCCGTTAAGATTGCTTGGATGGATAATCAGATTACTGCGGAGGAAAGTGAGGCTCTCAAAGCATTACTTTCCCTGATAGCCCCAGACATGAAGATTTAGTAGCTACGTTTAGATCTGATCAACTTTGACCAGGAAATTGCCATCCTTTACAGATTTTTGACTGCCTAAAAATAACCTATCCTAAACTACAGCAGCACCATCATCCTTCCAAGAGGCGATCACATAAACTGTTGCGCATCTAGACCGCATGAGATCAGTTGTGAAACCCTTCTAGCAAGGTGATCAGCTTGGAAAAATGAATGCCGATTAGCTTAGTTACCCCAAAAAATTTTAATTTTAAGGTGAAAGTTCGCTAAGAATTTGCGATCGAGATCACGGGTGGGATGGATACAGTGTGGGGATGGGCCGAGAGCAATCCATAAAAAAAGCTCCGACCGTGAGGCCAGAGCATAAAGGGAGAATCCAAATTAAACGCTAAACGCTGATACCTGTTGGGGAGTGCCCCTGGATTAGCTGACCGAAAACGCCGTCAGTAGGGTAAAAGTTACGAGCAGAACTGCCACTGCCCCCTGGAACGCATAGTTGCGCTTTTCCTCAGGGGTAGGATATTCAGCGAAGTACATGGGGACTTCAGTTGCGTAGGTGTTGAGAACGCCGTTGTTATCGGTGGTGTACATTGCTTTGTCTCCTGCTTGCTGCCTTATGTAAACTAATGTAACAGATTTATTGCAAAATGCAACACTTTTTGAGACATCTGTTAACAGTTTTGCTTTTGGATGCTATAAGCGGGGCTTAAGTATTGGAGGGCGATCGCCATGGCGATGCCCACTCCACTGGAATTTGACGGTTCTCCGAGCTTCGCAGCCCAAAATACTGCTTCCCCATGGGTGGATAACGATTGAGATGAGCCGCCGCAGATAACTTCTAATTCTCACAGATAACCTCTCGGCGGTCGGCTCCAAACTCCTATGGAGAGGCAACGCGAACGATTTGTTATCTCGCTTGGCAAGTAAATTTCGTTGACTGTCCAATCATCCTCTTCGTGGCAGTTACCCCTTTGAAGACATTACAATCGCGTGAGACTAGCTATTTTCGGATCATATCGAAATTGATCAATCGTTCCTTCCTTGATTTTTTCAATCGCCGCCTCGATCACTTCTAGGGGAACAAGGAACCACTCCCTCGGCTGCACGGGTATGCTGAAGCGATCGGGCAACGCCAATTCCAATCGAGCGTTGTCGAAAACCTTGT
This sequence comes from Neosynechococcus sphagnicola sy1, assembly GCF_000775285.1. Lineage (NCBI taxonomy): Bacteria > Bacillati > Cyanobacteriota > Cyanophyceae > Neosynechococcales > Neosynechococcaceae > Neosynechococcus > Neosynechococcus sphagnicola. The sequence goes on from NZ_JJML01000065.1 coordinate 5,175, forward strand.
GCAGGAGTGTCTCCAGTTTCTGACCGTTGATATTTGCCAGTTTGAAGGTGGTGACGATTTTCACGTCTGCTAGCAGATAGGTCGGGTCTTTTTTGGCATTGGCAATCCGCTTTTTCACGTCGCCGCCGGTCACGCCGATCTTATGGATGACAGACCGATTCTCGGCAATGAAAGGATGATTGGATTGGCTCCTCAGCACGTAAATGTAGCCAGTCGGTAAGTCGTCTGCTGCTTCAACGTGGGAAAATAGGGGACCAAAATCTGGGTTGGTAATGCGGCGGCTGGCTTTGTCTTTATTTAAGGCTCGCTGGAGCGATCGCAACAGAAGATTACTCTCGGAGCCATTGTCGTAAATCACTCGTAGTTCACAGTTGGGCCGCCCATAGTCGCTGACAAATGGCTCACCCATATCGACCACCATCACTTTCTGCCCATCGAGGATAAACAGATCCCCTTGGTTGACTGCCGCATTGTCCTGATATTTGATGGTTTGCCGTGCCCCTGTTGCCAAATCACGCTGTACTTGGTCAAAGATCGGTTTGAATTGATCGAAGTCCTGGCAGGGAGTACGCTGGGCGATTTCCTCGGCGGCTTTGATTTCTTGACGCGATCGCACATAGGTAAGGTGCATGACATCGTTTTCTGCTGCATCGATGCCAAGGGTCGCCAACAGTGCTTCATCGTCAAGGTCTGTTTCTGGAGTTAGGCTGGTATCCGCTTCAGGATCTAGCAATCCGCGTGAGTCTAGTGGTTTCAAGATGGCGCGACAGTCCTCCGATTCCCGCAGCCGATCCAACCGCACCGCGTAGAGTCGCTCGAAGATATCACGGTCTTCCCCATGGTTCGGCAGTCTGCCCTGTTCTTCCACAAATCGCTCGATCTCTTCAAAGCCAGCGATGATTCGTTCTTCACGGGCAGAGCGCTGACTGACAGGATCGGGCGCTGTCTCTACGCCCAATTCTTCGAGCAAGTCTAGATCTTCGTCTGTTGTGTACTTAGGCATCTTTCTGCTCCTTTGTTGGATTCCCTCACCCTAAATCCCTCTCCCAGGCAGAGAGAGGGACTTCAATCCAGCTCCCCTTCTCCCAAATGGG
>NZ_JJML01000066.1 GCF_000775285.1 Neosynechococcus sphagnicola sy1
CATTGGATCATCAAAGATGGGAATGACGTTGTCCCAATGCCGAATCCAAATCTGGCTAATCGCCGGATAAAGGGCATCCCATTTGGTTGAAAACGCATCTAGGGCTGCTTCGGCCTCCTCAAGCGTGGTGGCTTGATAGATTGGCTTCAGGTCTGCCGCTACCGCTTTAGCATCCTTCCAAGGAACGTAGCGCAGGCAATTGCGAATCAGATGCACGATACATAGCTGAACTTGAGTTTTGGGATACAGTGCCTCGATTGCCTGGGGAAAGCCCACCAGCCCGTCGCAGCAGGCAATCAAGATGTCCTTCAGCCCCCGGTTCTTCAAGTCCGTTAGCACTTTCAGCCAGAACTTGGCTCCTTCAGCTTCAGCTTCTCCAATCCACAATCCCAACAGTTCCTTGTTGCCCTCGCGGTTGACGCCCAAAACCAGATATACCGCTCGTTTGCTCACGCGCCCGGAAACCTTCATATTGACGTACAGGGCATCCAGGTAAAGGATGGGGTACACCTCATCTAAAGGACGAACCTGCCAAGCTTTCACCTCGTCGCTGACGCTATCAGTCACTTCGCTGATGACAGAGGCTGAGACGTTGACGCCGTAAAGCTCTTCCAGTTGAGCACTAATATCTCGGGTGCTCAATCCCCGTGCATACAGCACCAGAATCTTCTCATCAAGTCCAGCTAATCGGCGTTGGTGCTTGGACACCAGGATGGGTTCAAACTCGCCCTGGCGGTCGCGTGGGATCGCCAAGTCCATTTCACCTTGCTCTGACTGGATGGTCTTTTTCGAGTAGCCATTGCGGCTATTGCCACGAGGCAGGCTCTCTGAGGTCGGCTCGTCATGCTCCATTTCCTTTTTAAACTTGAGATGATGATTCAACTCTCCGGTCAACGCTCGTTCAATCAGTCGTTTGCTCAGTTGTTTGAGTAAACCCGATTCGCCCAGGATATCCTCTGGCGTCTGGCAGTCTGCCAACAGCTCATCGAGCATCTCATCCACGCGGTTCGGCTCTTTTTTCTTTCGTGCCATCATCACGCGGTCTCCTGAATTACGAGGATTTTAGACCGCTTACACAAAGTCCTGATCAGTCTTGCCCCCGCCAAGGACTAAGAGGATGTTTTAAAAGGGTAGGCTTTAGCCTCAAATACAACTCAGAGGCGCGATCGCAAACCCTGGAACCCTGATTCTCTCGTATTAGCTTCTAGGTAGCTAGGGTGGTGAAACACACCCTGAAAGACTTTTAAAACATCCTCTAAGCAGCATAACGTCTCAAATCAGCGGCGGCAGAGAGGCTCGAACTCAGCACCAAGCTCTCTCAACCCTCCGCTGCATTTGAATTGTTGGGCTGCTGGCAAAGCGCTAGGGTGATGACAACAATGCAACAAACTTTGCTGCTTTTAGAATCGCAATAACTTGGTGGTTCGTTAACGATAAAAGATGCTTGTCTCCTGTGACAATGTGAGTCGCGTTACCAATCACTGCACACTCTATAACCATGTCGTCATCTGGATCTTCTGGAACAGTATTAAGTGTCCCAGAAGTTTCAATCAGACGCGAAAATTCACGCACTTCTTCCACTGACGCCTGTGTCATCTCTTCGGAAAACTTGAATTTTACAAGCAACTTTTCGGCAAATTCATCCAAGATTTCTTGACAGGTCACAGATTCAACCTGTCTTATTCTTGCTAGAGCGAGACATCGAAATGGCTTACTATTCGTAGACAATAGGGCGGAAAGCAAGATATTAGTATCAAAAACGGTAATGTAGTGCATTAGTCCTCATGCACTACATCATCAATGAAAACTTCACGCTCTCCCTCGGTCATTAAATCCCAATCAAGATCTTTCTTTTGAGCAACCAGCCTTGCTTTTTCGGCTCCATAACGTGATAATGATTCCCATTTCCCCCACTGTTGCAGAAGTAAGAATCTGAATACCTCTACCTGTTGTTCAACTGGCAACTGCTTAACAAGTTCAATAACCTGCTCATCACTCAAGATTAGTGTTGCCATCTTTCCTCCTTATAAATTAGGTAAAACCCTATACTCTCCTATTGTAAGCCAGATCAAAATCATGACTGGCTTACACCTGTGACAGAGCTAAACCCATAGCGATCTTCCCCAAAACAGCCAAAATAGCCATGCAATATAATGAATGATATCGATCGCCCAAAACATAGCTTGATAAGACTCTTTCTGACTTTTGTGCCGCAGCATTCGCTGGGCGATAAACCCACCCAACCATCCTCCTGCAAGTTCACACAGATGTAGCGTTTGTTCAGGGGTGCGCCAGTCCTTACGTTTAGCACGAGATTTATCATCAGCGTATAGCGCGTAGGATACTAAACTCATTGCAGGGTAAAGGACAAGTGGAAGGGGATTGCGCGTTGTCAACGTAAAATGAATGGTTCCAACCAAAGGCAAAAGTGACAACAAGACTACCTCAACTAGCGGAAAGCTTGAAGCGATAGCATCAGAGGATTTAGCGCGATGACTCAAAGATGCTGATTTATTTCTTGCTCCCAGAATAAATGCGTTGCAAGCGCGAACTTTTCCATCTGAGTCAACTACGCGGTGGTAATAAATCGTGTCGTTTTCTTGTGGACGGCGAGTTGCATCTTTAACTTCAGAAATATGCAAAAAACTTCTTGACTCCCATCAGCGGGTTGGATGAAACCAAATCCACGTTCATCTTTCCGTTTTGTAAGTTTTCCACTGCGGAGACCAGGATGCATGAAAAATCTCAATAACGAAAACTTTTCGATTTTGGCAAATCACCTTCGAGTACAGCCATAGCCAGAAGACAAAGCAGCCTAACGCTAAGTTCAGCGGGGGAGAAAATCGACGAATGTTAATGAGGAGGTTTTTTTGCCTCCGCTGCAACGTTAGTTAAGCCGCAATTTAGAATAAAAAGTAAAACAAAAATCTATTAAAAAGAAGATTATTTCTGATAATTCAATAAGTTAGAATCAAACCAAACATCTTCATAATTGGGAGCAATCAAAAATCTCCAACCTGGAGATAAACCAAGATAACCGATGATATCTGAACAATGGTAATCAATATGTGTAAGACATAGAGGTTGGAAAAAATTATCATCTAAAGAAGGCTCTTTTTCACCTCCCCAAATATACCATCCTGTAGTATTACCTTCTGGTACTATGCGTAAACCGTTTATTGGATATACTTTATTGTTGTTTAGTAATTGCTCCGATATTCCTATTCTTAAATCTAGAGGTGAGGCATAATATTCTGCTCCAAATCGCTTACATAGGTTTTGTTGTTTTTTTACATATTCTTGCATTTGTTTTACATCTATACTTTTCTTTAAACTTAACCCTTTTTATTTCTGTAAAATCTAATCTCAAATTACTTATTGATATAAACTCTTTTTATTCAATATTTTTCACCTTTTTATTTATTTTAACTATAGCTATATACTACCTATAAGTGGCATAACGTTCGTGTTGAGCGGTTGTCAGAAAACCCCGCAATGCACCAGGAATTTGAGTTAATCCGCTCCAACACGGTTGTTAGCCCCCTGTTGGTGACTATGTCCCAATTGTTTGACTGACCAAAGCGCGAAATGCATTTATCTCCTCGTTTGATTTGAAGCACCGCTTTGGAATGAGCGTGTAAAGACCTTTGCCATACATAAGCAGAAATAAATCTGGGCTTTCGATGACACGCTCATAATGTGTCCATTGCAAAGTTGAATCGAGCGATGCGGTTTTGAAATGAATATTCTGAAGCGAAAAAGTCAAATGATATTCTTCTCGAAATTTTGGATTGCGCCGAAATTCTATTTTTGTTCTCCACTGGCTTAAAGATAGCAAATCGAACCACTCTGCCACAGCTAACGGAAACCAAATAATTGTCCACCAATGCAAACCCACGAAAACGACGCAATAAACACCAAAACCAAAGAGCAGAAACGCGACGACTTTATCCAATTTAGCCAAGACACCTTTGCTGTAAAGAACGCGCTGGGCTTCAAGATGATCTTTTAGTTCGTTGGTAAAGATGATTGAGATTGGAGCCGATTGTGCTTCTGACATTTTATTAGTGTAGCAATCACAACCTTTTAGTGTAGCAATCACAACCACGTTTCGTACAATAGGCTAACGGCTGAATTCAGCGGCGGTAAATATACTCTGCATCTCCGAAAGGATCTCCATACCGTCCGCTGCAATGATTGGTTATGCATACTGTGAGTTCAATCTATATCGAGATCGCCCTTTGACGATATCAACACATAGAGTCTATAAATCTCTATCGCTAGCGATCGCCCTTTGATGATATCAATCTGTAAAGCCTACAAATTTCTACCAATAGCGATCGCCCTTTGATGATATCAATCTGTAAAGCCTACAAATTTCTACCAATAGCGATCGCCCTTTGATCATATCAACACGTAAAGCCTATAAATCTCTATCACTAGCGATCGCCCTTTGATCATATCAACACGTAAAGCCTATAAATCTCTATCACTAGCGATCGCCCTTTGATCATATCAACACGTAGAGTCTATAAATCTCTGCGACAAGCGATCACTCAATTATGGACATTGCCTTAGAGTGCGGGTTCAACAGCCACAGCCATTTAAGCAAAACGTTTCGGCAATTGACAGGCATAACACCGAAAGCCTACAGAGAAAGTTAAACAACTATGCTTTTGTCCGGTGAGCAGTATAACGTCAAAGTTGTGCGGCGGTAAACAAGCTTGAATCTCGTCAATAACCTCTGTTCCGTCCACACCAACGCAGTGTTAGCTGGCTGACATAGACACATACTTAGCTTTGCTACCAACGCTCCAATATCAATCCATCCACATAATCAAAATCAGTATCATCACTCACTAATACCCAACCATGTTCTAAACACTGAGCAGCAATCCACACATCATTCATTGGAATTGGTCGCTCTTTTCGCTTCAACGCTAACCGCGTTTGGGAATATATTGTTGCTGTTTCTCTCCCTAATGGCATCGCTCTACAAGCCGATATAAACTCCAGATAGCGCGGCAAGTTTTGTAACGGACGTGTTAAGTTTTCTGCACCAAATAACAACTCTCCGACAACAACTATTGGCAGCGTTACTTCCGGCAAAGACAGTATCCTTTCAGTAATTGTCGCGTCTCCATTCAAAAAACGAATCGCAGCAGAGGTATCAAGCGCAATCTCACCACTCATTCAAATCCACCTGCCGACATTCTGCTGTAATTGTTCGCTGTAGCTCTCCTGTCTCTGAATCACTTAAAATTCCTGCGAATTTTGCAAGAGGATGGTGCTTACGTATCGCTTTAACCCGATGTAAAAAATCAAGCACTATCTGTACTAAATCATCAGGAGATTGTTCGAGTTCCTGAATCAATTGCTCACGGTTTGTCATGTGTTCAAGGCTCCCTAGCAAACTGAGATTCCTAAACCTAGTATACCTAAACACTAAACTTTATATTCTGAGCATTGGGCGCTCACAGATAATCTTGCGATACTATCTCATCCAAGGACTAAGCCAGCTAACGCCAAGCTAAGGAGCGCGCAGTGAAACGGAGCGTCCCTTTGAGCGACGTGTTAGCCATTTCTTGAAAATAGCTCAATCTCAGACCCCATTTCATTCAAGCGGACAAGAATGGTGCTTGTTACATGTACATCCGTCGCATAAAGCGCCAGACCATCATCGAACATATGGTGGTCATACGAAATTAGGATTGTCCCATTCGTACTCACAAGATACTGGTCGTGGCCTTCGCGGCTGATCTTGGGATAGCTTTTGATCATCTGGTCGATAAGGCTGTCAATCTCAACGCTCAAAAATTGTTTTGCTTGGAAGGTTCCATGACGATTGACGAGAATCCATTCTGGTTCAAGTTTAAGAATGCCTTCCATGGTTGATTTCCAAGTTTCTGGGAAGTCTGATTCGAGGAAATGGATGACGATTGTTCGGGCTGGATTGTCAAGATAAGTCAGCTCTCGACCGATATTCAGCGAGGGATCGGCAATCGCAATTCCCGCACGACTACATATATCGGCAAACTCACTTTGATTAAGCAAGACTGATCCTTCTAATGGCTAACGGCTCAAATCAGCGGCGGCAGATCACCTTGAACTCAGCACCAGCCGCTTTCAATCTGTCCGCTGCATTTAAATTGTTAGATTGTATTACAGCTCATTTAGGTGCGAACATTAACCCGCGTAGCAGGCTGTTCACTACTTTTTTGATTGCAATTCAGTTCATAATCATGAAATGCCCTATTGATATCGCTCCAGAAAATCCAAGGCTTGATTCCGGAGTTCATAATAGTCTTTGGATTCTCGCAGTTCATAGCGATCTCGCGGACGAGGTAACGGAATATCTAGAATTTGACCGATCGTGGCACTGGGGCCATTGGTCATCATCACCAACCGGTCAGACATAAAGATGGCTTCATCCACATCATGGGTAATCATCATCACTGCCTGAGGATGCTGTCCCCAAATTTCCAGGACATCCTGTTGCAATTTAGGGCGAGTTAAGGCATCCAGCGCTCCAAAGGGTTCATCTAGCAGGAGCATTTTAGGACGGGTGGCCAGGGCCCGTGCCACCCCCACCCGTTGCTTCATGCCGCCCGAAAGTTCGTCGGGATATTTGTCGGCAGCAGCCGTTAGCTTCACCATGTCGATGTGCTCATTCACGATCGAGATCTTGTCGGATTGGCTGGCAGTTTTGAACACTTCATCCACTGCCATGCGGATGTTTCCTCGGACGGTTAGCCAAGGCAGCAAGGCATAGCCTTGAAACACCATCATCCGCTCCGCTCCAGGTTTGCGAATTTCTTTACCCTCTAGAGTGACTAAACCCGATGTGGCTTTCTCTAGCCCTGCAACAATGCGCATTAGGGTTGATTTTCCACAACCGGAGTGACCAATGACCGAGACATATTCCTGCTTCCCGATCGTCATGTTAATGCCATTCAGCACGACAAACTGACTGCCATCTGGTTTTGGATATGCCTTCACGACCTGTTCGATCGCGAGAAACGACTCCGTGTTGGATGGATAAAAGCTATTAGGACTGACCGATTGCATTGAGGACATCATCAACGTCTCCTGGGTTCAAAGATTCAGCAACTTATGCAAAGTAAAAAAGATTGGGGAGCGTTGGCGCGAATTTCAAAGCTTTGGAGATAGCCAACTGGATCGCTCGGATCAAAGGATTTGCCATCGATAAAAGCAGTGCTTGGCTCAACCTTGTGATCCTCTGACGGACATTGAATGCCCATCTCGGCGGCAATTTCTCGATACAAGTCTGTTCTCCAGGCTTGATGGGCGATTTCGTCCGCATTTTTGGGGAATTCTGCGATCTGCCCCCATCGGGTTGCCTGGGTCATCAGCCAGAGGCTTTGCGACTGCCAAAGGAAGGTTGAGTGGTCGTGGGGAATCGCTGAAGTGGGCATGTCAAAGAAAAGGGTTGTCTCCGAGCTATTGGCAATGCGGGGTTGGTTGTCAAATCCGCCATAGTTGAAGTTTCCCACAATTCCCGGTCGCGTAAATTTAACCTTTGCGCCCGTAAAAGAGCGTTGGGAAATAATAGTGGCGACTTCTTCGCGATTGGCCAGGTTACTGCAATACTGGCAAGCTTCGATCATCGCTTTGACCAGCGATCGATAGGTTTTGGGATAGTCCTGAATGAACGATTCTTTTACAGCCAAGAGGCGATCGGGGTGCCCCTGCCAAATTTCTCGCCCTTGGATAAACGTAAAGCCAATCCCTTCGTTTCCGGAAATGGCTCGCGTATTCCATGGCTCAGCGACCATATAGGCTTGCATCGCTCCGATGCGGGTGTTGCTCACCATTTGGGGTGGCGGTGTAATCAGGAGACGCAGTTTGCGGAGGGGGTCAATGCCCACCGCTGCGACCAAGTAGCGGACAAAGTACTCGTAGATCGCCGAACTCTGAACCACCGCCCAGATGTGATCATCAAAGGGAGAGTTTTCCCAATAGTGTCGTAAATCGCGACCAAATGCCTCCAAATTCCCCCCATAGCTGTGCCAGGGCCTGACCCCACCCTCCCACAGTTGGCGATTCATCGTCAGGGCATTGCCGTGGCGGTGAATCGTCATCGCGGCGCACAGGGGAAAGTGCCGTGCTCCTTCTGCGCCCGTGCGAGCATTGGTGACCGCGCCAGAGACCACGGGTGAGGCATCTAATCGCCCAAAGATGATACCGTCCCGAGAATTGCCCCAACTGGCTTCTCGACTGAGAGTGACGTTTAAGCCATATTTTCGAAAAAAGCCTTTTTCCCACGCAACGGCGAACGGAGCGCAGTCATTAACGGGAACGTAGCCAATCGTGAGGTTAGGCTTCTCTAGGCTGGCAGGGTCAATTATGGGCTTCACAGCGAGGGCTGCTTCTGGCAACCCCACTGGGTTTCGAGAGAGTTGTGGGCTACAGCTCGAAAATGCGATCGCTGAAGCGGTAGCGCCGATCCCTTGAAGAAAAGCTCGCCTTGTCCACAGTGTATTCATGGGAGTCTCCGAAGTTTAAGAGCGTGCAGGACGGTGGGTAACGATAGTTTGCAATGTGGCAAGGGCGTAATCCAAAATCAGCCCCGTCAAGCCAATTACAAATACCGCTAAAAACACAGAACTCACATTCAAGCGGTTCCACTCATCCCATACAAAAAAGCCAATACCAACGCCCCCGGTGAGCATTTCCACGGCAACAATCACTAACCAAGCAATTCCCAAACTAATGCGTAATCCTGTGAAGATGTAGGGCAAACTGGCAGGCAGCACAATCTTGATCAGTTGCTTCCAGCGAGGCATTTCTAAGACCTGCGCCACTTCTAGATAATCTTTGGGAACGTTGCTAACGCCTTCCGCCGTGTTGATGATGGTGGGCCAGAGCGAGGTAATGAAAATCACGAAAATGGCTGAAGGTTCGGCAGCATTAAAAATCGCTAGGGCGATCGGCAACCACACCAGGGGAGAAACGGGCTTAAAGACCTGAATAATCGGGTTCAGCGCTAGCCATGCATTGTGAGATAATCCAACCCAAACCCCAACCGGAATTGCCACCACAGCCCCAAGCAAAAAGCCAATACAGACTCGACGCAAGCTTGCCAACAGCAGCCACCCAAGCCCAATATCGCCAGGACCGCGATGATAAAACGGATGTAAAATAAAGTCTAAATTCTTGACGAGGGCTTCGGGTGGCGTGGGCATCATTTCATGCCGGAAGAGGGAAATTACCCACCACACCGCAATCACACCGGCAAACCCAGCCATGGGCAGTAGGATATTGGCTCTCAATAGTCCCCGAAAATGCTTCACGGCAGAGGCATGGGTAGTCATAACTATAGCGTTTTTCAGCCTAGTAGGGCTGGCGAGGTAAGATATAGGAATCCACTGTTAATCTAGATAAACGTGCGCCCATATTCTGAAGACTTGCGGAGAAAAATAGTTGAGAGATACATAGACGGGAAGACCTCTCAACGCAAGCTAGCCGAACAGTTTCATGTAGCATACAGCTTTGTACGCAAACTAACGAAGCAATATCGAGAGACCGGGACTATCCGTCCGAAGCAGCGAACAGAACAAACCCCCAGCAAACTCAGTGCTGAGCATCTGGCTGTGTTGAGTGGCTTAGTTGAGACAAATAATGATGCCACCTTGAGCGAACTGTGTGATCTGTTAGACGAAGCAGTTGGGGTTCGAGTCAGCATAACGACAATGTTTCGGATGCTTCAGAAGCTGAACTTGACCCTTAAAAAAAACAACTGCATACCCCCTGAGAAAGAAACTGAGCGAGTTCAACAAAAGCGA
>NZ_JJML01000067.1 GCF_000775285.1 Neosynechococcus sphagnicola sy1
CAATGATCGGTTTATCTTTGACACGGGGGTACCGTTTGATAGCAGTACTATTGGCATTGATACCATTACTGACTTTGCCTCGGGTCAAGATTACCTGGTGCTGGATCGGACGACATTTACCCAATTGGGCACAACGGTCAGTTTTGCCGCCGTAGGCACGGAGGCAGACGCTGCCACCAGTGCGGCTCTGATCACCTACATCACCGCAACAGGAAGTTTGTACTACAATCAGAATGGAAGCAATACAGGGTTTGGTCTGGGTGGACAATTCGCAGATCTGAGCGATGGATTAGGTCTGACAACCACAGATTTCTCGATCAATCCCTAGGTCAATCCCCCCTTGATTCAGGCTGGAAACTTAATTTCTGCGCTGTTCTCAAGATCTGCCCTGCCAGGATCGCCGCCCCAAAGCCATTATCAATATTCACCACCCCGATGCCAGCGGCGCAGGAATTGAGCATGGTCAACAACGGAGCCAGTCCTCCAAAACTCGCCCCATAGCCAATACTGGTGGGCACCGCAATCACAGGAGAATCGACTAAGCCAGCCACCACACTGGGGAGTGCCCCCTCCATTCCCGCTACCACAATTAACACATCCATTTGGGCGATCGCCTGCCGATAACTGAGGAGTCGGTGAATCCCTGCAACCCCCACATCCCAGAGGCGCATGACGCGAAACCCACACAATTCTGCTGTCACGGCTGCTTCTTCGGCTACGGATAGGTCAGCAGTACCAGCAGACAAGAGGCCAATCGTACCAGGATACTGGGGTTGTAAGTTCACAGGGGCGATCGCACTAATCCGGGCTGCCTGGTAATAGTGGAGTCCCGGCACTCGATACTGGAGTTGGGCATAGACCTGCGGTTCAATTCGAGTTGCCATGACCACAGAACTATGCAGCCGCATGGTAGCCATGATTTGAGCAATTTGCTCCACGGTCTTACCCGGCCCCCAGATCACCTCTGGAAACCCAGTCCGCAGGGCGCGATGATGATCGAGATGGGCAAACCCTCCATCCACAGGCTCAAAATCAAAGTATCTCAGCTTGTCTAGAGCGATATCAGGGCTAACAGCTCCCTGGGCAACTGCTTGTAGGAGCGATCGCAACTGTTCAGGTTGGCTGACCATGGTCGCATCAATCGAGAGGAGCTATTTTATCCTAGTGAAAATTATGTCCTAGTTTATCGATCTGCCGGTAAACCCGATCGCTTCCTGAAGTCAAGTGACACCCTGGAAGGTGAAGAAGTGGTTTTTGACTTTACACTGTCTGTAGCAGATTTGTTTCAAGATACCTTCAAAGAAGGTCGCGTTCTCTATGCAGCCGATCACGCAAAAGAGGCGGGTTGGCAGCCGTTTTGTTGACTTCAGTCAGCAAAGGGGTAACAGATGGTTTAGAATAACTCCTCGAATTCTTGACGGTTCCCCCTGGAGTTGAGGAGACAATATGGTGTCAGTGAAATCCCTTCTACCCAGCGTGCTGAGCGTGTTGCTGCTCAGTGCGCCAGCAAAAGCCGCAACTCTTTCTTCCTGGCACTTTGACCCGACTCAGAATCTCTTGGACATCATCACCGATGAAAATGTCCAACCCCAAGCCCAGCTGGTGGCAAACCCAACCCGTTTGGTAATCGATTTACCGGGGATTGAACTCGGGCATCCCAGGGTGAACTATCCCGTGGGAACCCTGATCAAAGCCATCCGGGTGGGACAATTTAATGCTGGTACCACTCGCCTGGTGATTGAACTGGCTCCCGGTTACACCCTCGACCCCAACCAGGTAAAGTTTCGGGGCAGATCCCCCACCCACTGGTCGGTGCAGTTACCGATGCCTCAGCCCTTGCCCGATGGGTTCCGATCTGACGCTCAGCCCCCTGATATTGCCCTTACCACGCCGCCGCCCCTGCGATCGCCCTTACCTGCTGTGGCTCCCACTCCGACTCCTGACCCTACCCTGGCAAGAGTGATTCAGCTGGGTTCACCGATGTCAGATTTACAGCCCCAGGTGCAGGCTGTGATTCAACGCTACCAGTCCCTCAAAGCAGGGATGTATTTTGTGGATTTGCAGACTGGCAATTACCTCGACATTCAGGGCGATCGCGTCTTTCCGGCTGCCAGCACTATCAAACTGCCGATTCTGATTGCCTTCTTTCAGGATGTGGATGCTGGGAAGGTCAGCCTCCATGAAACCCTGGTAATGCGACGGGATTTGATCGCATCTGGCTCCGGCGATATGCAAGATATGCCCGTGGGCAGCAAGTTCAGTGCCCTGGAAACCGTCAATAAGATGATTACCATCAGCGACAATACGGCCACCAACCTGATCATCGATCGCCTGGGTGGGATTGAGCGGCTGAACCAACGATTTCGCAGTTGGGGCCTACAGGACACCGTGATGCACAACTGGTTAGGAGACTTCCAGGGAACCAATAAAACCAGTTCCAAAGATCTGGTGCGGTTATTAGCCTTGATGATCAATGGCCGACTGGTTTCCGATTCCAGCCAGGAACAAGTTTTGAGGATCTTACGACACACGACGGTCAAAACCCTATTGCCATCAGGATTGGGGCCGGGAGCGGTGATCGCAGACAAAACCGGAGATATTGGGTTTCTGGTGGGAGATGCGGGGGTAATTGATATGCCCAATGGTAGACGCTACCTGGCGGGAATTTTTGTTCTCCGTCCCTACAATGACCCAATTGTTAGACGCTTTGTGCGTGAAATTTCCCATCTGGTTTATGCCTATTTAGAGTGACATCCTCCCAGTATCACTTCCTGGCTTTCTTGATTGTCCCCCTCCGGGATCTCCACCCTTGCCGACATGGAGTTACCCCATGCCCCCCGGAGCAGTGGCAATTGTTTAATCGGAATTAAAAAGTCGATTCAGTTGCATTCGAAACCAATCCAATAGATTTAAGTTGACATTGTTAGTATCCATAAGTCCCATGCCGCGCAACCATTGCTGTTGCTCGGTAATAAATTCCAAACTCTTCACAGACTCCTGGGCCACAACTTCAGCAAAATCAGGATGTTCTCGCAATAATTTCTCGAAATTTTTCTCGGGAATCACAAATAAAACGGTGTTTTCGAGGGTGCTGATAGTGGTGACAAATGGCAGTTTCATGGTTAGAGAAATATTGCCAAAGAATTGATTCGTCCTCAAGGTGTCTACCAGTTTATCCACTCGCACAATTCGGAGTTCTACGGAGCCAGACAAAATAATATAAAAAGCGTGACTGAGTTCCCCCTCCTTGCAAATGATCTCAGCGGCAGCAAACATCTGCCGATAACCCAGTCCCACTAACCGCTGTAGCTCTAGTTCCGTATAGCTTTGAAAATAAGGGACCTGCCGCAATAAATCTCTTAAATAAATGGCCGGTGAGGGTTCACTGATCAGCGGTAGATCTGCTGGCGCTGCTGGCTCTGCCACTGAGGGGGTGCCTGGGAATTTCTGGATTGCCAGTGCCTCTAGATTCCGCAGCCATAGTTCTTGTTGAGGGAAGGGAATCTTAATACCACGCTTGCGAAAATTATATTCAATGGCAAAATTTAAGGCACTTTTAATGAAGACACTTTGATCAACCCGACTCACCCACACCCATAACTCAAAATTCAAGGCGCTATCACCAAAACCTGTAAAGAGAACTTTAGGGGGTGGGTCATGGAGGGCAGCAGGATGACTATAGGCAATACTCAGGAGCGTCTCAGTTACCAGTACCGGATCACTATCGAAGGAAACCCCAATCGGGATGGGAATGCAGCCCGTGTAGCTGCTATAACTCCAGTTAAGAATACGATTCGAGGTCAAATTACTATTGGGAATTACCACATCGCTACCGTACAAAGTGCGAATGACGGTGGAGCGCATGGAGATTTCCTGGATGTAGCCAGCTAGATTATCTAATTCAATGTAATCCCCAACTTTTAATTTACGTTCCAGTAATAATGTCAATCCACTGAGTAAGTTTTTAGCAATATCCTGCAACCCGAAACCAATGCCAACCCCCAACCCACCAGCCACCAAGGTTAAAGAAGCAAGTTGAAAACCACTGATCTCAACCACCGCAATAAACCCCAAGGCTCCCAGGGCATAACTTGTTAAGGTGGAGATCACTTCCCGGTTACTTTCGTCAATGCCAAGACTGACCAGCAAATGGTGTTTGAGCGATCGCTTCAGCAGCCCGACCAAAAAGATCACTCCCAACAGTGCCATTAAAAAACTGAATAATCCCCAACAGTGAGATGGCATTGCCACCGATTTGTACCAGGGGTGCCGTGAATAGCCGCAGGAGCAGGGTGAAAAGATCTTGTAATGACTGGTTCATACACTGAGTGCTAAAGTGCTATGCATCCAAGCTTGTTGCATTCATTTTGAGGTAATTCAGGTGGCAGATCGGGCGGTTGTTAAATTCTCTTCCGAAGACTGTGGAATTTGCCACAAGATGTCCTTTTATGACCAGAAAGTCGCCGCAGAATTGGGTCTAGGATTTATCGATGTCAAGATGCAAGATACTGCCACCTATCGGCAGTATCGCAAAATTCTCCTCACCCAGTACCCGAATAAATCGGAGATGGGCTGGCCGACCTATCTGGTTTGTGTTCATCCCGATGGTGCATTTCAAATTTTGGGGGAGGTCAAGGGAGGTCATCCCAAAGGAGAGTTCCGCAGCCGTCTCCAGGCAATTCTCGATAGTTGCGCCCCCTAGGAAGGGTGCAATTCTCCCCCATGACGATCAACCCCTGCACAGCCAAAACCAGACCCATCATGGCTACAGTCGGGATGTCGAGATGCATCTGTCCTGTAAGCTGCACCTGCAATATCTGACCCGACCCTTTCAATCTCTGGACTCCCCGTACCCTAACCTAGCGCTTCTCAGTTGCCAGGGATTGTGTAATTATGAGGGTCAATAGGATTAGTGACCAGAGGACTGCATGGATTTTGCAGAAGTGAAGGCGATCGCTGATCGTGTTCTAGGTGACAACAAAGTAACCAAAAAAGAGTGGGCTGAACTTGATGCTGCCATTGATGCCGATGGCATCTTTTCGGAAGCTGAGTTGCAACTTATACAAGACATCCTCAAAATGTACAGCCGGGGTGAGATCGAGTTTGAGGATGACTGACAGCCGATCAGGTTTGGGGGCTAACGAGATTAGTCCTCCACAGCTGCAACAATGTATCTGAAAACCCTGCATCTCCGGCAATTTCGTAATTATCTCGATCAACAGGTGGACTTCAGTGCTCCCAAAACCATTCTAGTGGGGGCCAATGCCCAGGGGAAATCCAACCTCCTCGAAGCAGTGGAGTTACTGGCAACCCTGCGATCGCACCGGGTCAGTCGCGATCGCGATCTGGTTCAGGAGGGAGCTACCACCGCCCAAATCACCGCCGTATTAGAACGAGAGCCGGGTTGTATTGATCTGGCCTTACGCCTGCGCAGCAGTGGCCGTCGCACCATTTCCCTCAATCAGCAAACCCTTGGTCGCCACTTAGATTTCTTAGGCACCCTGAATGCGGTGCAGTTTTCCTGTTTGGATCTGGAACTAGTCAGGGGCAGCCCCGAACGTCGCCGCACCTGGTTAGATATGCTCTTGGTGCAGTTGGAGCCGATCTATGCCCACATTTTGCAGCAATATAACCAAATTCTGCGGCAGCGGAATGCCCTGCTCAAAGGCTTACTCGCAACCTCTGCCTCCTCGGACTTCCCCCCTGACACCCCCTCAGAATTGGGTTTTTGGGATGCCCAACTGGCAACCGCAGGGGCGCGGGTGATCCGCCGTCGCGCCCGGGTGATTGAACGGTTAGCCCCCCTTGCCCACACCTGGCACCAGCAGATCAGTGGCAGCACTGAAACCCTGGAGGTACGCTATCTGCCCAATGTTGGACAAGAAGATGACGATCCAGAATCGGTACAACAGGCATTTTTGGCGAAGCTACAACAGCGGGCGATCGCGGAACAGCATCAAGGCATCACCCTCGTAGGGCCTCACCGCGATGAAGTGGAGTTGATCATCAACCAGACCCCAGCCCGTCAGTATGGTTCTCAGGGGCAACAACGCACCCTGGTCCTGGCTCTGAAACTTGCAGAACTCAATTTGATTGAAGCCATCGTTGGGGAAACACCCCTCCTATTGCTGGATGACGTGCTGGCAGAACTCGACCCCCACCGCCAAAACCAACTGCTGAGCACGATTCAAGATCGATTTCAAACCCTGATCACGACGACCCATCTGAGTTCCTTCGACAACGGATGGCTGGACTCATCACAAATTCTCACCGTCCAGGCCGGACAAATCCACAGCTAGTGGTCTGGTAAGATTTTTTTGTGGGGTAAGAATTCTGGGAAAATTACCCCCTGACAACGCTGCTTGATCCCTCAACTCAAGGTTGACAGCGTCCCAGGGACAGGCTATTGCAGTTGCTGCAACCCAGTGCGAATGGTTTCGATGCGTTGACGGTTTACCCCCAAGTCAGACTTCCCCAGCCTTGAGGCAGACCGTACCTGAATCACCTTAGTGGACTCCTCCAGATAAAATTCTACGTCATCGACAAAACCCATCAGGGCACTGGTAAATTCTACATACAGATAATTGCGAGTGACGGTAACAATCCGGTTTCTCGGAAGAGATTGCACCACCTGCTTCAAGTGCGCCATCGCTTGCTCCGGGGTTGACCGATAACCGAGGGGAGCAATGGCGTGGGCTGCATCCTGAGCCTGACTTGAGACACAGTTGGGGGAATTGGGACAGGGCGCTAGCTTGCCATTTTTGATGCCTAAGTTCGTCGGTCGCTTACCCGCAAAAATCATGGCTGTTCCTCAGTGTCATGACGATCGATGCTGTTGCAAGAGTATATCAGGCTGTATTGCCATCGTCTCACCCAGGAGACTGAAAGCAGGAACTGACTGCACCTCATTAGCAGCCGTTGGGGGAAACACCTGCAAATTCTCCAACCCAGATCACAAAGGTTTGACAACAGTCGCTAAAATGAGGATGAAAACGCCAGTGTTCCAGATTACTTTATCCTGATAGTTTTGTGCTTTTGAGAACATTTTTCTTGCCATCCCTGACCCGAGGATCAATCTGTTCGTTCTGATCCCCCTTGTTCCAGGGTCAGCAGTGAGAAAAGTCCTCAACCTCCATACAGACGATGCCCCAATTTCATCGATTCCAGGACGGCTCTCTTGCCCTAGTCCCCAGATATAAGCTAAATTCTCAGGTTAAATTCCTTAGTCTGCCAAAATCCACGGTAGTTGGTATCTCGCCTGAAGCATTCAGCTTGCTAGGCACGGCATTTTTTAACTCCCAATGCTGCTCCCGCCCTCGATTCGATGTCAAAGTTCTGGAACGTCCTTAATGGAGAGAAAGCCCATCCTGTCTGAAGTCTACCTGGAAAGTTAATTGGTCAGTTTCGCACCACGGATGGATCAAGTCCTTGAAGAGTTGTCTGCTCAGGAGAAGTAACCCATGCTACACCGCAAGATCTATCAACTCCACTCTGAGGGTCGTGAGGTTAACCTTTTCTTGCGGGATCAGCAGCGCTGGATTTATGGAGCGCGTGTCATCGATGTGGAGGGAGATCTCGTCACCCTCCGCTATGAAGAAACGGATGAAGAGGAAACCTGTTCCTATGAAGAAATGGTTCGCCTCGAAAGTATTGGTGCGGTGAGCAAAAAGCTGGCCTCTGTCCCTCGGATTGCTTTCGATATCCCGGTTTCGGATGATTGTCCGGAAGCCGAGCAGCTTCACAATCGCTATCCCGATCCCAATTTAGATGTTTACGGGGGGATCGCTGACCATGGGGCTGCTATGACGCTGCCTCGGGAGAGTCGCTGGCAGGTTCATAGGTGAGGCAGTAGCCCTCCGGGGCTACCTTCAAGCTATACAACGGTGAACTAGGGTTCCAGCATTGCTGCCCCCGGTGGTGGCGACAGTTGCTGCAAGCTTGTCGTTGGTTAACATGAAGGTTGCTCCCCTGACTGAGTAAGTCCCGTTGGGAGACTCCCCTTAACACTAATTCCTCCCCCTGCCAGCGAGCTGCGATCAAACCAGTCTCAGAAAAAACGATGCCAGCGGGAATCCGTAGTAATGGTGCTGGGTAAGTTAATTGTCACTAGGGTTTCAACTTCCATGAGTTCCCCCTCATAGTTGGTTTCGGGAGCAGCGGGATGGTGGAATGTTTCTCCGATGGGAAGTTCTACCAGGGTGCCCACAGCGGGAGAGTGCAGATGGTAGCGGTTATAAAGCTCATCCAAACTAGTGAGGTCGGCCAAGTAGTTCGGGGTGCCGTGGACAAAAACTACATGCTGGGGCCGCAGATTGTGAATTAACTGGGTAGTACCAGCGCCATCACAATGTTCGGCCAAGACATAGGTCTCCACCTGGGTAGTGGCTGCCAGGATGCCTGCGGCTAGGTCTTCTCTAGAGGTAGGGTGGGCAGAGAGTTGGGGAAGTAATACCAGCCAGCGTCGGTGATCTGCCCAATGCTCAGCCTCATCATTGGCCGTCCAAGGTAGGGTGGCATCGGTGAGGATAATGTAAGGGGACTCCCCCAGGGAAGACAGGGAGGCATCGGCGGGGCGTCGGCGCACCCGCGGTCGAATCCGCTGATCCCAGAACAGCGGCTGATGGCTGGCAAAGTTTTGCACATTGGCGGGCAAATGGGGCAGGATTTGCAGATAGGCATCACAACCCGCTGCGACGGAGGGGTCTACCCAAATATCCAGATCTCGTCCGGTAAATAAATGATGGCTGCGCAGAATCATCAAGATTTCCTGTCCCAACCCCAAGGTAGGCACGGGTAACATTACGCACCGCTGGTTCACGATCGCCCGACTGATCCGTTCCGCCAGTTGATTTTCCTGTTGTCGGCGATGGGGAAACCGGGCTGTGCCGTAGCTGCCTTCCAGAATTAAGACATCGGGGCGTAACCCTCGCAGTTCTTCCAGGGGCAGTCCTTCGACCAATCGGGAGTTGGATAGAAAAAAGTCCCCAGTGTACATCAGAGAGTAGGAGTGGGGATCGCTGGCGAAGCGTTCTGCTGGCGAGTAGGTGAGCAGAAACACAGCGGCTCCCGGTAAATGCCCCGCAGGCACGAGAAAGGCGCTCAGGCCATCTCGAAATTCCACTGGCGATCGCCACGGCAGGGCATGGCAAAATGGGGGACTCACTGGCAAGGAGATCCCCGGCCAGTTCATTGGCAACAGTTGGGTGGTGACCTCACTGGCATAAATGGGGATTTGGGGACAGGCTTGATGGAGCGATCGCAGCCCTCTGGCATGATCAGGATGGGCATGGCTACACCAGACGAAGTCAATCTTCGAGAAACTTTCCTGTAACGGCGACAGATCCCCCAAACCGCAATCTAACAGAATGTGGTACGGACCCATTCTCACCAGCAAGCAGACTCCTGCGTCTGCGTAGCCGATACCATAGGGCAAACATTCCAACTCAATCACAGGAGTCCTCTGTTCCGTTCGCGTTCTTTTGATGCTACCAAGTTCCATGAACAGTCTGATGGGGCGTTCACCGATCTACAAGGCTCCGTATCTGGAAAATTTGCCAAGTTGATTTCCGAAACAGTATCCTGCTTAAGGCGATACATTGTAGAAGCAAAAGTTTCGTTAACGGCGGTACCGACTCTATCTATGCTGACCTTCCGTTACCTCTGCGTTTTAGGTGTGAGTAGCTTGATGGCTCTGAATCTGGTTGAAGCGGGTTTTTCCCAGGAACCGCCTGCTGCAACCCCAGCCCCGACTCCGACACCTGTCCCTCAGCCAGCAACTTCAGCCTCCAGTTCTGACTTGGCTCCGGCTTATCTGAATCCCAGCCCTAATCCCTTGGTGTTACCGACCCAACCCCAGCAGGTCGGGATTCAAGCTATTCAGCCGATTACTTTGCAGCAGGCTCAAGAGTTAGCCCTCCGCAATAATCTTCAGCTTCAGATTGCCGTGAAAAATCTGGAGCGCAGTCGCGCCGCCCTTCGTCAAGCAAAAGCCGCCCTCTTCCCGACGCTTTCTGCGCAAGCGGGCTTTCAACGGCAGGAAACTTTTGTCCTATCCGCTCCGCCCCAATCGACCTCCTCTAGCTCAGGGCTGGATAGCTTGTTCTCCCAATTAGGACTCAACAGCAGTAGCAATAGCAGCAGTGGCAGTAGCGGGAGCAGTGGTGGAAGCCGCAGCAGCCTCAGTGATGTCCTCTCGGCAACCGTGACCCTGAGTTACGATATTTACACCTCTGGGCAGCGCTCCGCCAATATCCGGGCAGCGGTGGGTCAGGTGCGATCGCAGGAGTTGCTGGTGGAGACTCAATTAGAGCAACTCCGACTGGATGTTTCTGATGCCTATTACAGCGTCCAGGACGCCGATGAGCAGGTGCGGATTAATCGAGCCGCTGTGATCAACTCCCAACAAAGTTTGCAAGATACGCAAGCCTTGGAGCGGGCTGGATTGGGAACTCGCTTCGATGTGTTGCAAGCCCAGGTGCAGCTTTCCAACTCCGTACAAAATTTAACCACCTCCCTGAATCAGCAGCGGATTACCCGTTGGAAAATGGTGCAAATCCTCAACCTCTCACAAACCGTTGATATATCGGCCGCCGATCCCGTGGCGATCGCCGGTACTTGGGAATTATCCCTGGAGGACAGTATTGTTCTCGCCTTCAAAAACCGGGCGGAGCTGGAACAACAACTGGTGCAGCGAGATATCAATGAGCAACAGCGACGGGCCGCATTGGCTGTTCTGGGGCCTCAGTTATCCCTCTCCGCTCAATACGGTGTGAATAACAATTTCAGCCCGAATCCCAATCTGGCCGATAACAATTATGCAACCAACTATTATCAAGTGGGGACTTTTGTGCAATGGCAGGCCTTTGATGGCGGTGCTGCCCGTGCCCAAGCGGCTCAATATGAGAAAGGGATTGAGATTGCCGAAGCCAACTTTGCCGTCACCCGCGACGAGATCAGGTTTAACGTTCAGAGTGCCTACTCAACCCTGCGGTCAAACTTTGAAAATATCCAGACTGCAACCCTAGCGGTGCAGCAAGCCCAGGAGGCACTGCGGTTAGCCAGACTTCGCTTCCAGGCTGGGGTGGGCACCCAGACGGATGTGATTAACTCAGAAACGGCTCTGACCACTGCCCAAGGGAACCAGGTACGAGCAGTTATTGGCTATAACCGTTCCCTGGCCCAATTGCAGCGATATATCAGCAACTTACCCCTGAAGAATAATGTGGCGGTGGCAACGCCTGCCTCACCTGTCCTGAAACCCACCCAGACTCCCTAGTTCTCCCCAGACTAGGATAGACTCCGATCCTGGAGAGCGGCCTCAGTGATCAGATCGCCACTACAGAGGCGATCAATCACTTGTTCGGCTGAAATTAAGCGTTTTAAAACTACCTGACCAATGGTTTGCGAGGTATCGGTGGGTCTGGCCGCTGCCGATGGCTTCACTTCTACCATCAGGATTGCATCCTCGACCCGGTACAACCACAGGGTTTCACCCTGCTCCACAATATATAGGGTGAGCTTTTCTAACTCTGGCTTGCGTCGCCAGATATGTTCGCTCCACAGGCCTCCCTCTTCCCACACCCTGCCAATTTCCCAGTCATTGGCGAGAAAAAAACTATTTCACAGCGTTATAACGTCATCGCATTGATTGAGCATGGTTTCAGATCCTCTCCGGTTCGCAGAATTGCCAAGCCGTTGCCTAGTGTCTGTCAGCAGGTCTCTGAACCCATTTAAGCATGGTCGTCTCGCCCCTGACACAGCAGCCTAAGTCAAGAACTGCTCATACTTGGGAGGGTTGGATCAGGGTTGCGGACTCAGGGGGTAATAAGATAGACCATAGCCCTGAGAGTTGCCAGTCCTTGGTATCGCTTTGTCGTCGAGAAATTGCTGTTATGACCTCCCTGATTCGCTTCCTGATGTGCCCCCCCCGATCACTACGATGTCGATTATGTGATCAACCCCTGGATGGAGGGCAATATTCACAAGTCCTCCCGCGATCGTGCCGTCGAACAGTGGCAGCAACTCTACCGGATCTTGCAACGCTACGCTGCTGTGGATCTGGCAACACCCCAACGAGGGTGGCCGGATATGGTTTTCACTGCCAATGCTGGCCTGGTATTAGGCAAGACGGTGGTTCTGAGTCGGTTTTTCCATAAAGAGCGCCAAGGGGAAGAACCCGTTTTTCCAGCAGTGGTTTGCTCAACAGGGATTCACCGTCTACGAACTGCCCAAGGATCTGCCCTTTGAAGGGGCGGGAGATGCCTTGCTAGACCGGGAAAGCCGTTGGTTGTGGGCAGGGTATGGTTTTCGCTCAGAACTGGACTCCCATCCCTATCTGGCAAAATGGCTCGACATTGAAGTCCTGTCGCTGCGGCTGATTGATGAGCGCTTCTATCATCTGGATACGTGCTTTTGTCCCCTGAGTGGCGGCTACCTGCTCTACTATCCACCGGCCTTTGATGCATACTCCAATCGCCTGATTGAGATGCGGGTTCCAGCTGCCAAACGGATTGCCATCGGTGAAGCAGATGCCGTCAATTTTGCCTGTAATGCCGTCAACATTGAGCAGATCGTGGTGCTCAATACCGCCAGTGATGAACTGAAGCAGCGATTGGCAGCCCTGGCCTTTACGGTGGTAGAAACCCCACTGACGGAGTTCTTGAAGGCCGGGGGGGCAGCCAAGTGTCTCACCCTTCGAGTCACAGAGTCCATAACGGTGGAAACCCATGCCAGTGCAGCGATCGCCACGCGAACCATTCAAATGCAGGGGCATCTGTTGGATACCGGCCTGATCAACCAGGCTCTGGATCTGATTGTGGATCGGGGGGGGGAGCTTTCAGGTATTGAACTTCCAGTTGGGAGAACAGCGCCAGAGTACCTCAGCGGCAGAGGTCAAGGTGACCGCGCCTTCCCACGATGTCATGGAATCTTTGATGACCCAGTTGATCGATCTGGGTGCTGTGGTGCCGCCCCAAGAGATCCGGGATGCCGAGTTAGAAGTTGTGACCCTGGCGGGGGTGGCTCCCGATGATTTCTATGTGACGACCATTTATCCCACCGAGGTGCGGGTGCAGGGACAATGGATTCCGGTTCAAAATCAGCGCATGGATGGGGCGATCGCCCTCACCCAAACCCCTAAAGGTCTGGTGGCTCGGTGTCAGCTACTGCGCGACCTCGCCGTTGAGGAGCAGGTGGTCGTGGGGGTGGAAGGCATTCGCACGATTCGGAAGCCAGAAATTCGAGAGCAACGGGGTCACCAGGAATTCAGCTTCATGGGCGCTGGGGTTTCCAGTGAACGTCGGGTGGAATTAGTGGTGGAGCAGATTGCCTGGGAACTCCGGCACATCCGTGATCAGGGGGGTAAAGTCGTCGTCACAGCTGGACCGGTGGTGATCCATACCGGGGGGGGGTAGCATCTGGGGCGACTGATCCGGGAAGGTTATGTCCAGGCTCTGTTGGGGGGCAATGCGATCGCGGTTCATGATATTGAACAAGCGCTGATGGGGACATCCCTAGGGGTGGATATGCAACGAGGCGTTCCGGTGCGGGGCGGCCACCGCCACCACTTGAAGGTGATTAACACCATTCGCCGCTGTGGCAGCATTGCTCAGGCAGTCGAGCAAGGGGTACTGTCCCATGGCGTTCTTTATGAATGTGTTCGCAACGGGGTTCCCTTTGCCCTCGCAGGCTCAATTCGGGATGACGGGCCCCTCCCAGATACCCAGATGGACTTGATCCAAGCCCAAACCGATTATGCCCGACTCCTAGAAGGAGCTGATCTAATTCTGATGCTCTCCTCAATGCTGCACTCGATTGGGGTGGGAAATATGACCCCTTCGGGGGTGAAGATGGTGTGTGTGGACATCAACCCTGCCGTGGTCACCAAACTCAGCGATCGCGGCTCTGTGGAATCCATTGGCGTGGTCACGGATGTGGGGCTGTTCTTAAGCCTGCTGTTGCAACAGCTAGAACGGCTGACCAATCCTTACGGGGTTGCCCAGACCGTTTAAGAGGATGTTTTAAAAGGGTAGGCTTTAGCCTCAAATACAACTCAGAGGCGCGATCGCAAACCCTGGAACCCTGATTCTCTCGTATTAGCTTCTAGGTAGCTAGGGTGGTGAAACACACCCTGAAAGACTTTTAAAACATCCTCTAAGGCTGAAACTAAAAGTTCCCCCAATTCAGCCATCTTGCAGGTGGCAATTGGGGGAACTGAACCCGAAAAAACTAAACCTATTCAGTGACAATTGTCACTTCTTGGGGAGCACCGCTTGTTTGAACCTTACCGGAGCGTTCGATTTTAGCCTCGGCTACGAGGTCTTGCAAGGATTCTCCGGCTTCAGCGAGAAATACCTGAGTTTTCTCAACTGCATCCATACCCCAGGCAATGCCGTTCTTTGCTGCCGTACGGGCATTTTCCTGAAGCTTGTCCAGGATTTCCGTAGGTTGTCCTGACGATGACAATGCATGGGCAGCACCTAACACCGGAGCCAGTGCCAGGGAGCCAATGCCGATCGCCAGGGCTGTCAATGGTTCTGCACCAAGCAATAGAGCTTCCAGTTCCATGTCAACTCACCGTTTACAACGCCCCCATCATAGCCTAATCCTGAAGTTGTGCGGGCAATTTGGGCGATTTAGGCAGGGAATTTACGGGCTTCTTTGGAGAGGGTAACCAGGGTGTAATGGGCATCGGCGGCATCTTGAAGCACATGATCAAATTGAATCCGTAGGGAGACCGTGCCTGCGGGTACTTGAGCCACCAGATCCATGCCTTCTGGGTCTAGGGCAACTAACTTGGCCGTTGTCAGATTCTGGGGGCCACCAAAGGCTTTGACATAGAGCACTAGATCCTCGCTGTGGTCTGCATTCATGTGATCACAGATACGTTGGCAAATGGCAGCAGTTAAGGGTTCAGACATCAGTAAAAGTGGGGTAGATGGGTAAGGATGGCTGCGGGGAAGTTCCCGGCTAAGCGCTAACTCAGACGTATGGTGCATTCTAAGATCAATTGCTGGTTTTCAAGGGAATAGGGCTGGATCAGCAGTGCCTCACGAAATGACTGAATGGCGGCTCGGTAATCCCCGATGGCGGCGTAGCAGAGTCCCAGTCCATGTAAGGCTCCAAAGTGAATCGGGTTGAGGCGGACTACCTCCATACAGTCGGCGATCGCCCGTTGGTACTGACCTTTGAGGTAATAAATCACTGCCCGCCGGTTCCAGGCTTCTGCAAAATCAGGCATATTCCGAATCAATTGGGTCAGCAGTGCCTCTGCTTGGAGATCTTCGTCCGCTTCTAAAAGTTGCTGCGCTAGTTGCAACTGTTTCAAGCCGACCAACCCCTTTTGCTCAAACCACAGTTTCCATAGGGCTTCAGTGGCACGGGCACGCACCACCCCACTGGTGTTGTTTAAGTCTGCTAGGAGTGCATCGGTTGATGGATCCATCTTCATCTACCCAGCTATACGCTCATTGAGGGATGGCTCTACATTTACATAGCCAGCATACAAAAAAGCGGCAGCAATTGAACCCTGACAGCCGTGAATTGCTCCTGCCGTTCTCCATCAATGAGCATCTGGGCGAGGTGAACCTTGAGCCCCCGTCTGATGGTCTAAGGATTGTAAACCTCACCATTTCTACACATCACCCCCAGAAATAGATCTGGGGGTTTTCTTGGCATCATGGGGTAGCCGATATTCACTTTAAGTTCCATCCCCGACCTGGGGTACACTTTCCCACCCCGGTGTCCCAATCTTGAGTCTGCAACCCATCTCCAGGTTCAAATTTCCGCAGATTGATGAGTCACCGGGGTGAGATGATGTGCCAATGCGATTTTGTGGCGATAGCTATAATGGTCTTCTCAGCCAACTTGTTGAGTAAAAGTCATTACGGGAAATTCCCAGTCAGTTGATGATCTTAACCACAACCGCTGTGCTTCCAGGAGCCGAAGTCGAAGCTTACCTGGGTATTGTCACCGCTGAAGTCGTCTATGGCAGTAATGCCATCCGGGATTTTTTCGCTGGCATTCGCGACATCATTGGGGGTCGGACTGGCAGCTACGAGCGATTGTTTGAACAGGGACAACGGGAGGCGATCGCCGAACTAGAGCGTCGGGGGCAACGCCTAGGGGCAACAGCAGTGATTGGCATCTCCCTGACTACAGGCACGATCAACCTGGATGCAACCGGAGTGCTATTGCTGATTACAGCTACTGGAACTGCGATTAAACTCAAACCCTAAGCCTCAGCACTGAACCAATGACAGATCAGCGATCCGGGCGTAGCCCTTCCACAAAGGGAACCTCAAAGCACTTGGTGTGCATCACAGGGCCATGGCCGAAGTAGCCATCTTCCCCAAACAGCTCGCCATGATCCGCCGTAATAATAAAGTGGGTATTGCTGGGAGCTTTATCGAACAGTTCTCCGATCAAACCATCCACATATTCCACACATTTAATCTGCTGTTGGCGCAGTCGTTCCATTTCTGCTTGATTAAAAAACTCATCCTTTGACTGCTGTTGGGTGAGCATAAACTCATCCATCTCCTTAATAATCCCATGCACCCCTGAGATGCGGGGCATGTCATCGCCATTCAGCATGTAGGGGTAGTGGGTTTCCCCAAGATTGAGAAAGTAAAAGTGGGGCTCATCCTCTGGAAATTCTATTTCTGCCACCATGGAGGCAAAGTCATTGTGGTGGGGCATAAGGCTGTAGTCATCAAAAAACTTGCTGATGCTAGTCGCCGGATTCAAGACGGGCATGGAAACCCGACCAATGGTCGTGTAACCCTGATCCCCCAAAACCTTGGGCAGCGACAGTTGGGGCAGAAAGGTTTTGAACGATAAATCAGGAACGTCCAGTCGATCAACCCACTTGGCAAATTCCTGCTTGTAAACTTCTGAGGCAAACACCCCTTGGGGGCTGAGGTGAGGTACCAACCCCATCAGCATCACGTAGTGGGACGGAGATGTCCAGGAGGCGTAGCTATAGCGACGTTCTACCAGACCTAACCGATCCATATTGGGGGTAGCGGCTGCTTGGAGGCTGTCGTAGCGACAGCTGTCCATGATGATATAGACAAAATGATTCGCCATGCTCGGTAGAAAATCGATAGGGTTCAATTCAGATCTAGGATGGGAAACAGGGGACAACACCAGGATTCTACCCAAGTATCCAGTCGCCAACTGCCCATAGCCACCCGTTGTCAGGCAATCGGTGCGGCAGGCTCGAGTTCCTGCTGCAACCATTCGCAGTCAACTGGATGTCATAATTGATGGCTTGATTATGGCATTGGTGGTGGAGAAAGTACCACGGTCAGCTGCGGCTGACGCAAACCAGACCAGGGAGAGGAGGAGACACCATGAACTTACAATCCTTAGTCATCAAAATCCGGAAACCCGAGCAATTCGTTAACCGCTCGCTGGTTGTACTCAGAACAATGTTGATCATACTGGGGGCGATCGCCGTCGGAGCCCTCCCCGGACGTACCTTTAATCCGAAGGATCTTCAGCGCTTGCAAAGCAGCAAAACCTGCCCTGACTGCGATCTACGGCAGGTGATTCTGGTGGGTTCGGATCTAAGTCGGGCTAACCTCACTGGCTCAAATTTAGCCGACGCCACCATCACCCGGGTCAATCTTGAGGCCGCCAACCTCAGTCGGGTGAATCTCAATGGAGCTAACTTGACAGAATCAAATTTACGGGAGGCCAATCTCAATGACGCTAATTTGGAGGAAGCCAACCTCAGCGGTGCCAACCTGCGGCGAGCCAAGTTAAACGGGGCAAAACTAGAGAGTGCCTTCTACGACGACCAGACCAGTTTCCCGGATGGCTTTAACCCCGATCGCGCTGGGATGCAGCGACTCCGATAGTGGGGACTCAACTCAGGCACAGGCGAGGATTTCCCCAGTCTCTGCTTAGACATTTACCTTGGCTGAAGGCTCTCCCCCAATTTCTCGGGGCTGTTCGAGGGTGTCCGTTTTGAACTCAAGGCAGTAACCGGCACCATAGACGGTTTTAATGAAGCGAGGGTGGCGGGGATCAGGTTCGAGCTTGGTTCGCAGGTGACGAATATGGACACGGATGGTTTCAATGTCATCATCAGGATCGTAGCCCCAGACCTCTTTAAGAATCTCACTGGGAGAAACGGTTTGCCCATGACGCTGTAATAGGCAGTGCAGCAGCTCAAACTCCAAGTGGGTGAGCTTGATCGTCCGCTCAAACCAGATGGCTTCAAACCGCTCTGGGACAAGGGTGAGGGGGCCATAACTGAGGATTTCACTATGCTTGGCAGCCTGGGGAATGCGATCGGCTCGGCGGAGCAACGCCCGTACCCGTGCCAGCATTTCTTCTAACTCAAAGGGCTTGGTGAGATAGTCATCAGCCCCGGCATTAAAGCCCTCAACTTTATTTTGGGTCTGCCCTAGCGCAGTCAGCATTAGGACTGGAATATCCGCCGTGCGCTCATCCCGACGTAATCGCTGACAAATGGTAAACCCATCGACCTTCGGTAGCATCAGATCCAGCATGATTAAATCGGGCTGAATTTGCAGCGCCAGAGCTTGGCCTCTAATGCCATCGGGAGCTTGACTCACTTCATAACCAGCCATTTCTAGGTTGATCGCCACCAACTCGGAAATTGCCGGGTCATCATCGATAATTAGAATTCGTGGCATCATTAACAAGTTTTAATTATTAAGCGTTGCGTAGCTAAATCAATTGCTTTGTTGAATCTTGAAGATCCATGTACAGATTATAAGCAGGGATTCTAAATTCTTTGTGAATATTGCTCGACGATCCCCCGGATTATCTCAACTATCTGTGAAATATGACGATTGGAACACTCGTGCTACCGACACTGCTCCTACTGGCATTACTGGGGGTTGTCAACTATGACCAGATTCTGCGGCGATCGCGACTGCAAATTCCCCAATTGCAGCCTCTGCCCCAACCCCTACCGACCATTCCGAGGGTGGCGGTGATCATTCCGGTCTACAACGAGGCGGAAAATCTCCGCGATTGCCTCTCCAGCATCCTCCAGAGTACCTCACTCTCCACTATGCACCTGAATGTCTGGGTGGTGGATGACCAGTCCACCGATGGCACCGGGGCGATCGCCCAACAGCTGCAACAGGAGTGGGCCGATCCCCGATTGCATCTGCTTCCCGGCCAACCCCGACCAACGGATACTCTCTGGATGGGGAAAAACTGGGCCTGTGCCCAGGGAGCTGCCCAAGCCCGTGGGGAATACCTGTTGTTCCTGGATGCGGATGTACGGCTCCAAACCGGTGCCATTGAAGCGGCAGTCCTACAGGCCGACCAAAACCACGTCGATCTACTCTCCTGTGGGCCTCAGGTGCTCTGTGGCTGTCTTGCGGAGTGGCTGGTACAACCGCTGCTGTTCAACCAGCTGCTGATTGGCCTCGACTGGCTCGCGATTAATACCCCAAATCCTGCGGTCGTTTTTGCGGCGGGGCCGTTTATGCTGTTTCGTCGGTCTGCCTACGAGGAGATTGGAGGCCATCGGGGGGTGGCCGATCAGGTGGTGGAAGATGTGGAACTTGCCCGCCGGATCAAGCAGGCAGGGCTGCAATTTCAACTCATGCTCGCCCCCGCCTTGGTGACGGTACGGATGTATCGCTCCTGGGCAGCACTGTGGGAAGGATGGACGAAGAATCTTTATCTGGGGGCGCAGCGACAACTATCCGCCATGGTGACGCTGATTTTGATCATGGCGGTCATCTATGTATTGCCCTGGATTGGCCTGGGGGCGATCGCCCTCAAAATGGCCCTCACCCACTCCCTTGTCTGGATCGATGGTGTTAGCCTCGCCTTGCTCCTAGCGGCGATCGCGGGGCAGTACGATCTGCGACGGTTAGGAGCCGAAATCACCCAGGGGTCAAGCCGCTACTGGTGGCTGACGGGTCTGGGAGGACTGTTGGTCGCCGCGATTGCCCTAGGATCGGTGATTAAGACCGAAACAGGGTGGGGATGGACGTGGCGAGGCCGACCGTTGCAATTACCCCAGGGATAACCTCACGATCAGCCCGTGGTGACTTCTGACCGAACCTGCCAAAATAGCCATTAGATACGGACATTCACTGGAACAGTCTATGCAATTCTCACTGTTTTCTCGGCTGCGACTGCAATTGACCCCATGGCTTGTCACCCTAGTGGTGACTGGGGCAATCGCGTGGGGAATGTTTACCCCTGTGGCGCTGGCAACCACTGCAGCAGCTCCAGCAGTTACAGCAGTTACAGCAGTCCCGACCCAGCCCTCTCTGGCAACCCAGGCGATCGGTCAAGGTAGCTTTGTTGCAGCGGCGGTTGATCGGATTGGGACAGCGGTTGTTCGCATTGATACGGAAATGACGGTGACCCACAGTAGCCCTGATCCAATCCTGGATGATCCCTTTTTTCGACGGTTTTTTGGGGAGGAAATGACCCCCCCGCTACCCCCCGAGAAGAACGGCTGCGGGGGCAGGGATCGGGCTTCATTATTGACCGCACCGGGATCATTCTTACCAATTCCCATGTGGTCAATGGCGCTGATAAGGTCACCATCACCCTAAAGGATGGCCGCACCTTTCAAGGCCATGTGCGGGGAGCCGATGAGGTTACCGACTTAGCAGTGGTCAAGATTGACAATGGCAGCAGCGACTTACCCGTTGCCCCTCTAGGCGATTCGGATCGCGTCAGAGTTGGAGATTGGGCGATCGCCGTTGGCAATCCCCTGGGGTTGGATAACACCGTCACCCTAGGCATTGTCAGCACTCTGCATCGTTCCAGTTCTCAAGTGGGTATCCCCGACAAGCGGGTGGATTTCATTCAAACCGATGCCGCCATCAATCCCGGCAACTCCGGTGGCCCCTTACTCAATGATCGGGGGGAAGTCATTGGCATCAACACTGCGATTCGTGCGGATGCCATGGGGATCGGCTTTGCGATTCCGATTAACAAAGCCAAGACCGTTGAGGCTCAACTGGTTAAGGGGGAAACCGTTGCCCATCCCTATCTGGGTGTGCAAATGACAACCCTGACCCCAGAATTGGCAAAGGAAAACAATGAAGACCCTAACTCGGCCTTCTTAATTCCTGAAACCAATGGCGTTATCGTCCTCCGGGTACTGCCCAACACCCCAGCAGCCACTGCTGGCATCCGCCGGGGTGATGTGATTACCCAAGTAGATGCCCAAGCGGTCACTACTGCCGAGCAGTTACAGAACCTGGTGGAAAATAGCCGTGTGGGTCAGACGCTGCAATTGAAAGTACGACGGGGGAACCAAACCCAACAACTGGCTATCCGCACCGCTGAACTTCACAGCGACAGCTAATCCTCCCACAACTTTTAGTGGAGAGTGACAGCCTGTTCAAGGGGAGATTTCTCGGGGGCTGCAACTCCTCAAAAAACTTGCCAGCCCCCTAGGGAACCTGCCAAACCCTCTGGTGATAGTAGGTCAGGTCAGCTTCCCGGTCAACAACTCCAGAGCCATGGTTGTGATGGTGTTCATAGCTATGATCTTGATCATGATGGTGGGAATGCCCATGGTCATGGTCGGAGCTAGAACTGTGGGAGTGCCCATGGCCTGCGACCGCTTGCTGGGCAACTGCCAACCGAAACTTGCACATTTCACAGTTCATCTGCACTTGCCCTAATTGGGTTTCAATCTCGCGATCGCGCAGAATCTGGAACAACTGGGGATGCTTTCCCATTTCGGGCAGGCACGTTAGTGAAATTTCTGGATACTGTTGCTGTTGTTGGGCTGTGATGTCAAAAATTTTCTTCACCAGCACCCCCGTAAACAGAAAATAGGGTAGGACAATCACTCGCTGCGGATGATAGAGGCGGGCGCGGCGGAATCCTTCTTCGAGGCGGGGATGGGTGATGCCAATAAAACAGGTTTCCACTGTCAGGTAGCCACTGCCCTCCCAAAGCATCCGGGCTAGCTTATAGATATCGCTGTTGGCATCGGCATCGCTAGAACCTCTTCCCACCACCAGCAAAACAGTATCTGCACGGGAAATGCCCTGGGGATTTTGCTCGGGTTGATCCAGTACCGCAAGGCGTTGATGCCACAGATCCAGCAATCCAGGGGTGATGCCGAAGTGGCGACCATAGTAAAACTTGAGCTGGGGATGTCGCTGTTTAGCCCGGTCTAGTTCATTGGTGACATCAAACTTGTTATGGCGGGCAGCAAACAACAAAATCGGTAGCACCGAGAATTCTTCATAGCCTGCGGCAACACAACACTCAATGCCCGCTTGAATCGAAGGCTGGGTTAATTCTAGAAAGCAGGGCACCACCGGGCGGGTCGAGTCCAATGCCTGATAGTGACTGGCAAAGTCGAGAAACTCTTGTCTGCCATCGGCATCACGACTGCCATGCCCCACCATTAACAGTGGACGTTGCAACGGTAACGGAGCAAAGCTCATCCCCGGCTGAGAGGGCTGGGGTCGATTGAAGTCAGCGATCAACATAGGTTTTGATGTCCCTTCCTGTGCATCGCAGGAAATACTGGGGAACCAACGGAGCGCCGGGCGCTCAACAAAGGCATTCTGGCTTGCAAGCCCATGGAAAGGACGTGCTTACAGCTGCGGCACAGCCCCGGAGTTACACCGGAGTTTCCCTTTGCTGCGGGTGGTTCACAGATGCACTGCTATCTTAGCCCGAAGCGGCCTAGAACTCCCAACGCATGAATATGTGTTGGCAGGTTACCCTGGAAATACAACGGGCGATCAGGGGCGAGAAAGCGAAAATTGCAAAAAAATGGCGTACCATCCAAAGTGATCAACTGTAAAGCTTCAGGGAGTATCTTGGCCGCATGAAGGATGATACCCAGACTGAATCGCCGGAACTTCAGGCGATCGCTGCAACCATTCGCACCCTTGCAGATCAACGTCAGGGAGATAGTCTGGCACTGCTGGCAATCCTTCGAGTCCTCGAATCACTGCACCGGGAAATCCGGGATGGCTACTTCCAAACCTCCCTCCCAGACAATCGCCAGGGGCTCTATGCCCTGCTGCGGGATATTGAAGCCAAGGGCGGCTGGCCCTATATCTACAGCCGGACGCTGCGATCGCTGCTAATCCAGTTGACATTGGCGACTACCAGTGCAAGTACACCCGCTGCAGTCTCCTTGGAACCCCCAACGAACACTGAAATCGTCGGCAACCCACCCACAGAGATAGCGATCCACCCGGCACCAGATTCCGTACCTTAGTTCAGCCACTGTCTGCAACCCATCACCTTCCAGATCATGGCTCTAATCCTAAATCGTTGGGCAGCTCAATCTCAGATCCGGACAACACCTGATCAACCTCGAAGGCAGCCCGTTCTGGGAAGGTCGTTAATGGCAGACCCGTTTCAATGGCGGCTTGTTCTCTGGCATCTAGATAGGCACTGGCAAAGATGTTTTGTAGATAGACTTTTAGACTAGGACTGTCTTCCAGGAGTCTGAGCAATCGCTTCCGATGCTCTCGAATGGTACCCGCCCAACTATTTGATCGAAAACCAGGTTGATACTGCCACTGGAGGAGATGCACTAACAATATCTCTAGATTGCTGAGAACAGCAGGCTTTTCACTTCGCCCCAAGGTTGCCAACTCCTCGACCAAGTTTTCGATATCTAGCTCATGGAACTTCCCTCGCTGCAATTGCTCGGCAGTTGTCGTCAGCCATTCATAGAAATCGCTGTGATACAAAGACGTTTTGGAGTGGCAATTGTGCGCCAACATCTGGAACTTACCATCGTTAGTATCACTTTGGCCCATGGTGCCATTGCTTGGCAAGCTTACCCCACCCAGACAGTCAGCGATTGGACTCCCGCAATCACCGTCAGCCACCCTTTAGAGACAATGCCAGCGGGTTTCACCATCTTTGGTATCAATCAGTGCAATCCCCTGGGCTTTGAGGTGATCCCGGATGCGATCGCTCTCGGCCCAATTTTTCCTCTGGCGGGCAGCTTGGCGCTGTTGGCAAAGTGCTGCAATTTCCAGATCGCTGATCCTATCTTTTACCAGCCCTGGGCTGTCCGCTGATAGATCTTCATTCTTCCTGGAGGCTGTGGATGGAGTCCCCAAGCCTAAAACTTGGAGAAGATTGATAAAGGTTCGCCATTTCGGTTCTAGACGCTGAGAATTCAAGACCCTGCTCTCGTCCGTAATATGTTCATGAACCATGATGTTACTGCCGAGAATCAACTCCTTCGCCAACTCAAACAGTACCGCAAGCGCGATCGGTGAATTAAAATTATCATCCATTGCTGCTTCAAACCGTTCGATTGCCTGGGTATCGAGCAATGCTCGGTTGTCAAGATCATCGGTCTTCCAACCATAGCTCTGATTGAGTTGCAATCCCGCGACTAAGGCATCATCAAGGGTCTTCCAGCTATTCTGTGCCGAGGTAATTGCTTCTGTTGTCAGGTCAATTGGCTTCCGGTAATGGGCTTGCAGCACAAACAGCCTCAAGACCATGGGCGGATAATCCTGGAGAAAATCCCGAATGGTTTTGAAATTATTCAAAGATTTCGACATCTTTTCTCCCTGAATATTGACAAAACCATTGTGTAACCAATAACGAGCCAGGTGTTTCTGGGTTGCGGCCTCCGATTGGGCAATCTCATTTTCATGGTGGGGAAAGACCAAATCCATCCCCCCTGCATGGATATCAATGCTGTTGCCAAAAGCCTGCTGTACCATGGCTGAACACTCTATGTGCCAGCCTGGACGACCTTTTCCCCAGGGAGAATCCCAAGGTTCATACACCCCTATTTCTTCAGGTTTTGCTGTTTTCCAGAGGGCAAAGTCTAAGGGGTGACGCTTTTTCGGTTCAGCTTCGTCAACCCGACCGCTGGCTCCGGCTTCCATCTGCTCTAGCTGCCGTCCCGACAGTTTGCCATAACTGGGGAATCGATCCACGGCATAATACACATCCCCATCCACAGCGTAGGCATAGCCTTGATCGATCAGGGATTGGATTAAAGCAATAATCTCAGGCATCACCCCTGTTGCTTGGGGATAGGCATCGGCTGGCAGAATATTCAGCCTTGCCATGTCCTCGTGATAGGCAGCAATGTAGCGTTCTGAAACGGTCTGCATGGAAGAACTTTCTGCCTGGGCGCGGCGAAGAATCTTGTCGTCAATGTCGGTAAAATTCTGGACGTAATGCACCCTATAGCCACGCCATTGCAAGTAGCGACGCACCATATCCCAG
The DNA here is from genome assembly GCF_000775285.1 of Neosynechococcus sphagnicola sy1. NCBI lineage: Bacteria > Bacillati > Cyanobacteriota > Cyanophyceae > Neosynechococcales > Neosynechococcaceae > Neosynechococcus > Neosynechococcus sphagnicola. The sequence goes on from NZ_JJML01000067.1 coordinate 25,204, forward strand.
ACAAGGTAAGAGCGGGCATGTCCCAGATGGCAATAGTCATAAACAGTGACACCACAGCAATACATCTGAACCTGACCAGGCTCTAGCGGTTCAAAGAGTTCCTTGCAACGGGTCAGCGTGTTGTACAGTCTCAGGGTCATAAAAGATTCGTTACTACTTCAATCATGGGGCAGGTAAAGGTGATCCCCGGACGAGCGATTCCCTCAGCTCGACGGTAGACTAGCACTATACTATTCTTATCTCCTCAGTCGTTATATGTCCTCAGTCCTTACCTCTGAACGCTCCCCAGTCATGGATGCTCCCAAGTTGGGCTTGCCTGTTACCATCATCACTGGCTTTCTTGGCAGCGGCAAAACAACCCTGTTGAATCACATCCTCACCAATCAGCAGGGATTGAAGACAGCTGTTTTGGTCAATGAGTTCGGAGAAATCGGCATTGATAATGAACTGATTGTTGCCACCGAAGATGACATGGTGGAATTGAGTAATGGCTGTATCTGCTGCACCATTAACAATGACTTATTAGAAGCGGTTTATAAAGTCTTAGAGCGGCCAGAGCAGGTTGACTACTTGATTGTAGAAACCACAGGGCTGGCTGATCCGCTGCCGGTGGCGCTAACTTTCTTGGGAACTGAATTGCGGGATCTAACCCGCCTTGACTCGATCATTACCTTGGTCGATGCCGAGAACTTCAGCGTTGATCTGTTTAATAGTCAGGCTGCTGAAAATCAGATTGCCTACGGTGACATTATTGTCCTAAACAAAACCGATTTGGTCGATGTCGCTGATTTAGATCTGCTGGAAATCAAAATTCGGGATATTAAGGAAGGAGCCAGAATTCTCAGGGCGGTGCAGGGACAACTGCCGCTATCTCTGCTATTGAGTGTGGGACTCTTTGAGTCTGATCAATACTTTCAGCCCAAGGAGGCTGCTGCTGCCCAAGAGACCCACCACCATGATCATGATCATCACCGGGATCATGATCATGAGGTGGAGCAACATGCAGACTGTGATCATGACCACGGCCATTGTGTTCACGATCATGACCACCATCATCCCTCCAACCATCTGGAGAATGATGGGTTTACGTCGGTGTCGTTCCAGAGTCAGAAGCCACTGGCAATTCGCAAGTTCCAGCACTTCCTAGACAAGCAGCTCCCCAGCAATGTCTTCCGTGCCAAGGGTATTCTCTGGTTTGAAGAAAGTCCGAAGCGCCATATCTTCCATCTCAGTGGCAAGCGCTTCTCCTTAGAAGATGATGCTTGGAAAGGTCAGCCTAACAACCAATTGGTATTAATTGGGCAGAACTTGGATCATGAGCAGCTCTTATCCCAACTTCAGCACTGTGTGTGTCAACCTTCTCAGAGTCGGGGGCAGGGTTTTGGTAAATAACCAATAGAGTCATGACCAACCCAGAGCAAAATCCCTTAGAGGGTGTTTTAAAAGTCGTTTAGTGAGTAAAAAAGCTCACTCAGTGTAAGCTGCGAATATGTCGTACACAGCACTGAGAGAGCGTCATGAGTAAAGCTTACCCCAGTAATTTGTCTCAAGCCCAATTTGAACTACTCAACGACTTGATACCCGAGCCGAAATTCGGTGGTCGTCCTCGTAGCGTCGATATGTGGGATGTTCTGAACGCCATTTTCTATGTTTTGGTGGAGGGAGTGCGATGGCGAGGGTTGCCAGGGGATTTTCCGGCATGGCAAACCGTATACACCTACTTTCGTCAGTGGCGCAAAGATGGAACCTGGGTGCGGATGCACGACCGATTGCGAGAGTGTACCCGAATTGAACAGGAGCGTCATCGCAGCCCGTCGGAAGCGATTATCGACAGTCAAAGTGTCAAAAGTGCCGCTGGAGTGAGCCAATCGGTGGGCTACGATGCGGGCAAACAAATTAAAGGTCGAAAACGGTTTATGACGGTCGATACCCTGGGATTGCTGTTGCGGGTC
>NZ_JJML01000068.1 GCF_000775285.1 Neosynechococcus sphagnicola sy1
ACGCTGACCCATCTCGAACTCAGTTGTGAAACGCTGTTGCGGCAAAGATAGTTGGAGGGTTGCCTCCTGCAAAAATAGCTCGATGCCAGGTTAGTCTTAATCTAAAAACCCCTGCCTATCTTAAATAGGTAGGGGTTTTTAGCAGGGTAAACGCATTAAAATTTTAATCTGGAACGGGTAAATTCCCTGCTGCTTGTGGTGTTTACAAAAAGCGGGAATGGGATCCGAAGGCAAAATAATGTTCAATCTGGGAAATGTTCTGGAGTTGGTCAATCACCGACTCAATGATGGCCCGCCGCTGGAGCAGCAATCTTCGGTGATTCACCACTAGGTGCAGTTTGAAGTCAAAGAACCAATCCACCGAGGTTTTAACCCCCCGCCTGCCAAGCCATCAAACACCTTCTATGCTTTGATGTGGCAGTTATGGCAAACCTTGAGGCTGGTGGAATCGACAAAGCTGATGCCACTGCACTGGCCGTAGCAGAAGCGCAAGTAGGCACACAAGGGCAACAACACCGAGGGCATCCATTCGACGAAGCGCTTAGATATCAACATCCCGTGTGACTATCGACGCATTGTTCGGGAGTCTGTGCGCTCCAACTTAGCTGCTCCTTTGTTCTCTCTTTCACCAACTGCGTAAGTCCTGTCAATATGCACTGGGTTCGATAAAACCAAGACTTCAGTGATTTTGCCACGCTTGGTTGCTTGGGAGTTAATGTTTCTGGAGGCTGAGATCGTCAGAATGCGAAAATCGCGATACAGCTCTCGAATAAAATCACAATCGGAATTCGAGAGCATCACTTGAACTCCCCGTTGAGTCAATTCGGCAAAGACCTCTCTGAGTTGCACTTGATCGGCGGCTGTAAACGTCGAGCGACTATAGCCAGTGAAGCTACTGGTCGGATTGAGGGGATAGTAGGGCGGATCAAAATAAACAAAGTCTTGGGGGCCGTGAGCGTCTTGCAACACCCTTTCAAACGACCTGACTTCAAGAGTCACCGATCGCAACGCCAAGGAAACAGCACGGAGTAAATTGGGATCATAAACTTTGGGGTTTTGATAACGCCCTAAGGGGACATTAAACTCCCCCTTAGAATTTTCTCGATAAAGACCATTAAAACAAGTTTTATTGAGATAAATCAGCCGAGCGGCTCGCTCTATTTCTGATAAATCCCCTAGGGAACGAATGTGATAGTAGTAAGTCGGGCTATGATTTTTTTGGTGCTGTTCCAGGTGTAAAATTAACATCTCTACCTGGTTACGGACACAACAATAAACATTGACTAATTCAGGATTAATATCCGTCAGAACAGCCGCCTGAGGTTGGAGATGAAAGAAAATTGCACCTCCTCCAATAAACGGTTCATAGTAGGTGCGGTAAGTCTCAGGGGCAGGGAAATGGGGTAGGTACTGGGAAATCAGTTGACTCTTCCCGCCTGCCCACTTGAGAAATGGGCGGGCGAGCATCTCAAAGGGAGCATTGGCGACCATTGAAGCGGGGGGTAATTTCATTGGATCGTCTGATTTCTCCTATAATAGCTGGAGCTACAACTCCCGTATATCAATGAGTGGTTGGGAAACGTCATGAGAGATCTCCTGGAAAATATATCTCGCTTCCCTAAGTTTTTCATCCTGATTATTCTAGGGGTATTTGCCAACCTCCTGAAGCCACTGTCTCCTTTGATGCAACGCCCTGTGACAGCGATCGCCGTCGTCGGTTTGCTTGTAGCGGGTTTAACCTTCCTGACCCTGACCTTACAGGCGATGCTGGGACGAACTCAGGTTTAAAAAGATTTTGTCCCCTCAGATTTTCAACTCTAAGGAAAGGTAGGATTTATGGCTACCAGTCGTCGGGTTGCCCGTGTCGCTGAGTTAATTCGGCGCGAAGTCAGTCAAATGTTACTGGCTGATATCAAAGATGATCGGGTGGGTGCTGGCATGGTTAGCGTCACTGATGTCAATGTTTCGGGCGACTTACAGTACGCTAAAATTTTTGTCAGCATTTACGGCACCGATGAGGCGAAAGCCGAAACCATGGCGGGACTCAAATCAGCGACGGGCTATATCCGCAGCGAGTTGGGGCAACGGATTCGGCTGCGCCGCACCCCCGAGGTGGTGTTCTTGGAAGATACCTCCCTGGAACGGGGCAATCGCGTTTTATCGTTACTGAACCAAATTAGCCAGCAGCGCCCCGTGTTACCCATGGATGGGGACAATATGGATGGCGACGAGGAAGAGGGATTGAATGGGGCGACGGAAGCGGGAGTCTCTGAATGGTGAGTCCGACCCAATTGCCCTTACCCGCTTGGGAAAGCCTCTCCCTGCCGGAACAGGTTGCCCAACTGGTTGTCGTCCGGGTCTGTGGCTACATATTTGACCACGAAATTCGTTATCCAGCCTGGGAACCTCCGGCGGCAATCTTGCAACACTGGCTCCAGGATCTGGGGGTAGGGGGTGTGATTCTGTTGGGCGGGAGCGCGGCAGAACTAGCGCTGAGAATCCAGCAACTTCAGGCCTGGGCTAAACTGCCCCTCTTGGTGGCGGCGGATGTGGAGGAAGGGGTGGGACAACGGTTTTCCGGAGCCACTTGGTTTCCACCACCCCTGGCGTTGCAGGCGATCGCCCTGGAAGATCTGAAAAAMGGCGCAATCCTACGCTTACCAGATGGGAGCGATCATCGCAGCCGAATCCCAGGCTGTGGGGTTGAATTGGGTTCTGGCTCCCGTGGTCGATGTCAATAATAACCCGGACAATCCGGTGATTAATGTCCGGGCATTTGCCGAGACTCCGGAGTTGGTGAGTCAACTGACCACCGCCTTTATTCAGGGAGCGCAATCCTATCCGGTTTTGACCACGGCCAAACATTTTCCCGGTCATGGGGATACGGCCGTTGACTCCCATCTTGATCTGCCCGTCCTGTCCCACTCCCCGGAGCGGCTGCGGCAGGTAGAGTTGCCGCCCTTTGCCCAGGCGATCGCGGCGGGAGTGGACACGGTAATGAGTGCTCACCTGCTGATTCCCGCCTTAGACCCCACCTATCCCGCCACCCTTTCCCCCCCCATTCTCACCGGATGTTTGCGGCAACAACTGGGTTTTACCGGGCTGATTGTCACCGATGCCCTGGTGATGGGGGCGATCTCCCATCGTTATGGAGCGGATGAAGCGGCGGTGCTGGCCCTGGAAGCAGGGGCGGATATTTTACTGATGCCCCCCGATCCAGCGGGGGTGATTGAGGCGGTGTGTGCCGCCGTCAAACAGGGACGCCTTACCCCGGAGCGGATTCTGGCTTCCGTGGAACGGGTGTGGCGTGCCAAAACCAAAGTATTCACTCCCCCGACCTCCGATTTTGATCAAGCCCATGACTGGGAACAGATCCCACCCCTACCGCTGCAACTTACCCACCTCGCTCGACCCGAATCCTGGGCGATCGCCGCCGAAATTCTCCAGGATTCCCGCCAAGTGCAACCCGCCCCCCAGCCTTTACAGCGATCACCGGAGATCCCCTTACGCAACCTGGTAATCGTCGATAGCCTGCTGGCGTGTGAGTATCTGGGTAACCATGCCCCAGCGATTTCCCTGCCACACCAACGAGGTTATCAACTCCAAGTAGTCGATAACCACACCCCTGAGGTTCCACTGACCCTAGAGTGGCAGCCACGAGTACTGACCCTGCTACAGTTGTTTATTCGCGGTAATCCTTTCCGAGGCAGTGCTGGGCTGACAGAGCGAGCCTCCGCCTGGTTCGAGTTTTTAGTGCAGACGCAGCAACTGCAAGCCCTGGTGATCTACGGTAGCCCCTACACCCTCCAGCAATTTCTCCCCACCTTACCCGTCGGCATTCCCTACGTCTTTACCTATGGGCAAATGCCCTTGGCGCAAGCCGATGCCCTCCAGGCAATTTTGCCCCGGTAGCTTGGAAGGCTAGTTGTTCATCCACAATAAGCAGCCGCAGTCCTGAGCCTGGGAGTGCTGCAGCTGCTATTGCAAAATGGTCTTAGAAACAATCCGAGTTTTCTTGCGATCGGATTCCGAGAGTTCCTCCCCAGACTGAAGACGGGTAAGGTTCTCCTGCAAGACCGTCGCTGCATTTTTATCTCCCATTTGTAAGGCAGTTTTGGCGGCCATCTGTAACATCGTCACAGCACCCGAGCGATCGCCCTGCTGGAGCTTGCTCTCGGCAATTTGGGTCTGACGATATTTCGCCAAGGCCAGAATGTACTGCTGCACCTGAGGATCCAGGGCAGGTTGATAGGCTGAGAGTACCTGGGTGGTGACGGTGAGCATCTCCGAGCGCAGACTTGTCCCGGACACCGGGTCACTGTAGCGTACCCGAAGTTTCGCGATCGCCTGCTGTCCCTCCGGCAGTTTACTAATGTAAAGATTTGCCAGGATCACTCGGGGCGCATCCGTCATCAAATCTCCCAAGCGCACACTCAGCCATTCGGCCTCGGGTTGAACGGTTAATTCGATCGCATCGGGGGCAACCTGGGCAATGGGCTTGAGTTCAGCTAACCGTACCTGGGGTGCCAAGGCCAGAATCAAGTGAGCATTGGTGAGCCCAACCGCCTGTGCTCGTTGGAACAACCGTCCGAAGGCATCCACCGCCGCCCCTGGGTGTTGAATATAGGTGAGACTGCCATTGCCAGCATCGGCAATCTGCTCCAGCAAATCTTGATTCCAACTATCGCCAAACCCCAGCATATTCAGGGTCAAGTTATAGCCCGATGCCAGTTGCGCCAACTTCAGACAGCGGTTGTTATCCCCATGTTCATTCTCACCATCGGTGAGCAGGAAAAGTTGGGAAACGGCTTCCTTTTTCCCCTTGGAAAGTTCCTCAATACCCAGCCGCAGTCCCTCATCGATCGCGGTGCCACCATTGGCCTGGAGCTGATTGATCTGTGCCTTCACACTGACGGGATTGTCAATCAGCTGGTTAGAAACCAACACCTTGGCCTTGTGATCGAAGCCCACAATTGAGATGCGATCGCCCGGTGAGAGGCGTTCCACGAGGCGCTGGGCCGCCTGTTTGACCGTCTCTAGGGGTTGTCCTTTCATCGAACCACTGTGATCGAGCACTAGACAGAGGTTCAAGGGTACGGAGGGATCGGAGATATCTGGAACGGCCGAAATGGAAATTGCCAGTTGCCGTTGACTACTCCCTTGATTAGCATCCAGGTTGGTATCACTCAGGGCAGACTGTAAACCAACTTTCATCTTCGTGAACTCCTAGCAGGCAAAGAACAGGGCACAGGGGATGCAATTGAAAGACAGCGGTTCCAGGATCAGCCCAAAACTGGACAAGCCTAATGGCTAGTTTATCTACAAACATCGAGCAACTGACAAGGGAATCGGGGGAACTGACGGTCAGGAAGGGGGCGATGGCCCTTGGTGTTGCCGTTCCTCTGGTGCTAGAGGACTCTCCCAGCATTGCCAGAGTCAGTCATCTAACCTAGGGTCACGCTACCATGTTCAAAAGAGTGCCATCCTGATCCGGCTATTCGTCAAGTCACCCCACAATATGGATTCACCCGTTCAAGCTGTTCAATCTCCCTACTCCTATGGGGATAGCTATTACCGAACTCCACCCCCAGACTTGCCCTCTTTGCTCTTGAAGGAGCGCATCATCTACTTGGGGTTACCTCTGTTTTCCTCCGATGAAATTAAGCAGCAATTGGGGGTTGATGTCACTGAGTTAATCATTGCCCAGCTGTTGTACTTGCAATACGACGATCCCGAAAAGCCGATCTCGATCTATATCAACTCCACCGGCACCTCCTGGTATACCGGAGATTCTGTGGGCTTTGAAACGGAAGCCTTTGCCATCTGCGACACCATCAATTACATCAAGCCGCCGGTTCATACCATCTGTTTGGGGCAGGCGATGGGTACCGCAGCCATGATCCTGTCATCCGGTACCAAGGGCTGCCGAGCCAGCCTTCCCCACGCCACGATTGTCTTACACCAAGCTCGCACGGGGTTTCGAGGGCAGGCTACCGATATTCAAATTCAGGCCAAGGAAGTCCTAGCCAACAAGGCTGCCATCTCCACCATTTTTGCCAAAAATACCGGACAAACTCCGGAGAAAGTTGCCAAGGATATGGAGCGGATGCTCTACATGACTCCCCTACAAGCGCAGGAATACGGCTTAATTGACCGGGTTTTGGAGAATGCCAAAGACCTACCGAAAGCCGTCGCCGCCCTGAGTAGTTAAGTCAGCATCATTCACACCTCGCAAGGAAAAACGTCATGCCCATTGGTATTCCCAGAGTCCCCCACCGCTTTCCAGGGGAGCCCTACACACAGTGGATTAACATCTACGAGCGTCTTGCCCTAGAGCGCATTATTTTCCTCAGTGGAGAAGTCACCGATGGCATGGCCAATGCGATCATCGCCCGCCTCCTCTACATGGACTCCGACGATCAAACCAAGGACATTTTCATCTATATCAACTCCCCCGGTGGGTCTGTGACAGCTGGGATGGCAATCTATGACACGATGCAACACATCAAATCGGAGGTGGTCACCATCTGTGTTGGCTTAGCAGCTTCCATGGGTTCGTTTTTGCTCATGGCAGGCAGCAAAGGCAAGCGACTAGCCCTCCCCCACTCCCGGATTATGATCCACCAACCCTCCGGAGGGACTCGGTGTCAGGCCAGTGACATTGAAATCGAAGCCCGCGAAATTCTGCGGATTCGTAAAGAACTCAATGGTATCTACGCCGAACGCACGGGGCAGCCAATCGAGCGGATTCAAAAAGATATGGATCGGGACTATTTCCTCTCACCCTACGAAGCCAAAGAGTATGGTCTGATTGACCGGGTGATTGAAGATCGCACCTCATAAGACGGTGAATTTTAGGTGTATCTTGGGAACACTGCCATCACAGTCTTATTAACTAGTGGCAGAATTGTTAGGTAATTCTGCCATTTTCGATTGCAATGAATCTTGCAGACTGTTATCAACTGCTAGAGCTAAAGGTCGGAGCATCGTTTGCGGACATCAAAGCATCCTATCGACGGCTGGCCCGTCAATATCATCCAGATGTCAATCAAAACGACCACCAAGCCAAAGAAAAATTCATTGCGCTTGCAGAGGCGTATCAATATCTCCTGCGGTTTGCCCAGCCATCAGAGACACCAATGCCTGGGTCCTCCAAGCAGCCTGCGGTGTCAACACCCCACCGTCCCCCCACGAAGGTGCGCGTCACCACCCAGGCCAAACCTACAACTGCTGAGCAGGCCAATCTGTCAGCTTTAGAGAATCAACTGAAGCAGAGTTCCTATCAACAACTGCAATACCTCTTGAAAAGTCAACGCTTCCCCCGGGCGATCGCCCTGATTGAAGGCTTAGCCCAACGACTGCCGCAAGACCCAGAGGTTCGCCAGTGGCAGGCGATTACCTATCAACGATTAGGGCGCTACCTTGTCAGTCAGCGGCAACTGGATAAGGCCAGAATTTATTTAAAAAAGGCCCTACGCACCGATCCCCATAACCGATCTCTCTGGGCAGAAGTGGAGCAGGACTTTCGGCGTATTGAACAGGTGTACTAGGACGCTACTGGAACCCGGCTTTAACGGTTGTCGATTCTCCTGGGCGTTGTTGCCGAGATTAGCGACGCAAAATATCTGGTAACAGCCCTTTGGCTGCCATCCAGTCTTGGTTATAGAGTCGCGACTGGTAGCGAGATCCCCCATCACAGAGCACCGTCACAATCCTATGTCCCGGCCCCATTTCCTTGGCTAAGGTGAGTGCTGCTGCCACATTGATGCCAACCGATCCCCCCATAAATAACCCCTCGTCATAGAGCAATTGGTAGAGGACGTGCACACAGGTTGGGTCATCAACCTGGATTGCATCATCGGTGGGCACCCCGACCATATTGGCGGTGATCCGACTATTGCCTATACCCTCGGTGATCGAACTACCCTCCAATTTAATCTCACCCGTCTTCACATAACTGTAGAGGGCACTGCCCATGGGATCGGCAACCACACATTGGATGGTAGGATTTCGCTCCTTCAAAAATAGGGCGACACCGGCATAGGTACCGCCGGTCCCCGTGGCAGCTACCCAGGCATCCACCTTGCCATCAGTCTGCTGCCAAATTTCCGGCCCCGTGGTTTCGTAATGGGCACGACGGTTGGCGAGATTATCAAACTGATTGGCCCACACCGCATTTGGCAATTCCGCCGCAATTCGACCCGATAGCTTTACATAGTTATTAGGGTCTTTGTAGGGTACAGCAGGAACGGTGCGAACTTCTGCGCCGAGGGTTCTCAGGAGATCAATTTTTTCTTGCGACTGGGTATCCGGAATAATGATCAGGCACTTGTAGCCCTTGGCGTTGCAAATGTGAGCTAAACCAATGCCCGTATTACCGGCAGTTCCTTCGACAACAGTGCCTCCCGGTTGTAGTAAGTCGCGTTCTTCAGCATCTTGAATCATATAGAGGGCAGCGCGGTCTTTTACCGAACCACCAGGATTCATGAACTCTGCTTTGCCGAGGATTTCACACCCAGTTGCCTCACTCAACCGATTCAGTCGAATCAGCGGGGTGTTACCCACAGTAGCCACAAATCCACGTTTAATATCCATGCGCTGAAAACTACTAGAGTAGGTCTCTATTATGATACCGACTTGCTGGACTTCAATATTCACAAGGACTTGGGATTGTGACCAGGCAGATAAAACCAGATGACTTTGTCAATGTCCTGACAATTAGACTGTAATTGAGAAGCATCTGAAGTTGAAGGAGGCTCATTGAGTCTAAATATCCTCAAGGATAATTCTCAGTCTTGGTTTAGTCGTCTGTTTAGCCATTGGCGCGGCGATTTGTCGGGAGGGCTAACCGCAGCGGTGGTAGCGCTGCCGTTGGCACTGGCATTTGCGGTGGCGAGTGGCGTGGAACCAAAAGCTGGACTGTATACGGCAATTGTGGCGGGGATTGTAGCAGCTGTGTTTGGCGGGTCTCCGGTGCAAATTACAGGACCAACGGGGGCAATGGCTGTTATTTTGGTGGGCATTGTTGCGAAGTACGGCATTGAGAAGGTTTGGATTGCTGGGGTGATGGCGGGCATTATCCAGGTGGCGTTGGGTGCTGCTAGGTTGGGCAGGCTGGTCAAATTTATTCCCTATCCAGTGACGGCAGGCTTTACCAATGGCATTGCCATCATTATTTTTTTCGGTCAGCTGAATAATTTTTTTGGGCTACAGCTGCCACGTAGTGATCATTTCCTGCCGGGATTATGGACAACGGCCATCCATTGGGAAAATATCAATGGGGCTGCGATGGGGCTGGCTGGATTCGTCATTCTCACTCAGCTATTTTGGTCTCGCGTGACGACGATTGTTCCTGGCTCTCTGGTGGGGTTGATTCTGGCTACCGCGATCGCCACTTTCTGGCATCTGGATGTGCCAACCATTGGCGTCATTCCCCAGTCTTTGCCAACACTCCAGGCCATTCCCCACTGGAACGACTTTGGCGTAATTCAAGAGCTAATAAATCCGGCTCTGGCGTTGGCTGCGTTGGGCAGTATTGAGTCTTTGCTGTCGGCGGTGGTGGCGGATGGGATGACGGTCAGCGAAAAACATAACAGCGATCGCGAACTAATCGGCCAGGGATTGGCCAATATCGTGGTGCCGTTTTTTTGGTGGGATTCCGGCCACTGGAGCGATCGCCCGGACGGCGGTGAATGTCCGTGCTGGTGGCAAAACTCGGCTCTCGGGCATGATTCATGGCATTGCTTTGGCGGCGATTATCCTAACCCTGGCTCCTCTCGCAGCGCAGGTTCCGCTGGCGGCGCTGGCTGGGATTTTGATGGTGACAAGTGTGCGGATGATTGAGTGGGAAGCAATCGGGTTACTGCTACGGGCAACCTATGCGGACTTTGGTGTCATGATTCTCACCTGGATGGTCACCATTTGCTTTGACTTGGTACTGGCAGTAGAAGTGGGTTTGATTGCCGCAGGTGCTTTATTCATTAAGCGGATGAGTGAACTGAGTTTGGGTAAGATGCCTGAAACAGAAGTCTTTCCTCCTGGTGTTCCCCTGGAGTTGACGAAGCAAATCGCGGTCTATCGAGTGGATGGGCCTGTTTTCTTCGGAGCCGCTGAACGATTTGCCACATTTCTGCGAGATGAACCGGAAGTGAAGAATCTGGTGCTGCGACTACGGTATGTACCCAATATGGACACCACTGGACTAGTCGCCCTTGAAGATATCTATCGGGATCTTAAGCGCCACGACTGTCGATTGATCTTGAGTGGTTTACAGCCTCAAGTACAGCAACTACTGGAGCGCAGCGGCTTGCTCGAAAAAATTGGTAGAGACAATTGTTTTGATACCACTGATGCCGCTATCCATTCTCTCAGTCCGGAGATCAATAAAATTTCTCCAGTTTCTGTCAATGCTCAAGTTGAGGAGGTGGCTGCCACCCATGATTAAATATTTGCGGTTGCCGATTTCTGGGTTCTTGATCGAGGGCGTATGATCAATGACTCGATAGGCATTGGTTCTAGTCGAAGGCTAGGGGGTGTGGCGTTCATCATCATGGGGCATGAAGAAAAGTTATGACTGGGGATTCTCTGTCATGGCTAGGAACGCTGATTCCAGTTTAAGGCGGCATCGGCGATCGCCTGATCGACGGTCTTTTCCCCCAGCATGGCTGCTTGTAAATTATCGTAGATAGCTTTTTGGAGCTGTTTAATATCCGCCATCGCCGGGATTAACACCCCAGCATCCCTGAGCTGACTGGCACTGACAGCCCTTGCCTTGGCTACCGGAGTGGTCTCACCACTGTTCACAAACTGCACGTAGTCGGTGAGGGCTTTTGTCGTTGAGGGCAGTACATTAGCCGCTTTGGCAAAGGCCAGTTGATTGGCATCATTGGTAATAAACTGGGCAAATGCGATCGCTGCCTCTGGCTGATCCGTGGCTCTGGGAATCACCAGGTTCATCACCGCCACCCCTTTTTTGCCAGTCCTCCCTGTAATTTGGGGTGCGGCAGCAGTGACCTTGGCAATCTGGGGCGCATTGTTGGCAATTTCATTCAGAAATTCTGGCCCTGAAGCCAAAATAGCCGTTTCCCCCGCTTGATAGAGTTCGATCGCCCGTCGATGCCCCTGGGTGAGGGCTTCCTTGGGTAATAGGTCGTTTTGATAGAAATCAACCCAGTACTGAAACACCTGCTTACCTGCTGGGGTATTGAACGCGGCATGTCCCTGGGCATCCACTAAATCAACCCCCATTTGCACAAAGGATTGCAAGACTTCCGTCGAGTCTTCTGGCACAAAAGTGATTAAAAAAGGCATATTTGCCCGTTTTCTGGTGCACCTGCTGGGCAACCTGCGCTAGTTCTCCATAGGTGGCTGGAGGCTTGGACACACCCGCCTGTTTCAGTAACTCCGTGTTATAAAGGGTAACGCGCGTGGTGAGATACCAGGGCAATCCGAAGGTTTTACCATCCAGGGTGCTGGCCTGCCAGATGTTGGGAAAATAGGTTTGACGCACCTCTGGGGGGATTTTGTCATCGAGTTCTAACCAGGCATTTCTCCCGGCCAGCCGTGCCGCAAAGTCAGGATTGAGGTTGACAACATCGGGGGCTGTTTGAGCCGAAACAGCGGTGAGAATCTTACTCTCCATCGCTGTCCAAGGGACATCCACCCAACGAACCCGGATCGGTGGATGCGCCTGTTCAAATTCGGCAATTCGCTGGTTAAAGAAATCGGTAAACTGGGGCTGCAACTGCATCGTCCAAAACTCAACTTCGGGTGCCCCCGCCTGTTGAGAATTTTGAGGAGAGCTACCGGAGCCACAACTGACCATCCAACTCAGCACTAGTCCGAGGAGCGCCAGCACTCCAAATCGCTTCCAGGTTCGCAAGCATCTCATCGTTGGCTTCCAGTTGTACCAAAGGTTCAAGATTTAAGGATAGAGGATTTACGCAAGTCTATGGTGCTACAACCCCAAAGAGAGTTTCCCCGTGTGCGGGTGCGGGAGCATGTGAACCCCCTCAGCGATAAGTATCAAACCCCGATTCAGGCCCCCGATTGGCAGCAGATCTATGCCCAGCCAACCCAACCGTTACATTTGGATATTGGCTGTGGGCGGGGACGATTTCTGCTGCAAATGGCACCCCTCCACCCCGATTGGAATTTCTTGGGTCTGGAAATTCGGGAACCCTTAGTGGCTCAGGCCAACCATTGGTGCCAGGAGTTAGGGCTGAGGAATCTTGCCTACCTGTTCTGCAATGCCAATAACTCCCTGCGTCCACTCCTGGCATCCCTTCCGGTTGCAACGTTGCAGTATGTCACCATTCAGTTCCCCGATCCCTGGTTTAAGCGCCGCCACCAAAAGCGGCGAGTGGTTCAGCCTGAGTTAATTGGCGATTTGGCGGACTACCTGGTGCCAGGGGGATGGTTATTTTTGCAATCGGATGTCATAGATGTGGTAGCCGAAATGCGCGATCGCTGCGTCGAGCATCCTGCTTTTCAGCTCCAGTCCGGTGAGGCTTGGCTGGCAGCAAATCCATTTGCGATCGCCACCGAGCGGGAGACATCAACCTTGTCGCGGGGAGAATCGGTTTACCGGGTGTTACTCCAGCGAATTTGAGTCTGAGCAGTAGAACCGGGGAAAGGGTGCGGTAGGATGAAATCTCTAGCCAATGGCAATGTAAGCAGCAACACATTGATTCATGGAGCTATCATCGCTGCCCACCGAGATAATTCTCACCCACTCTCAGCAAATCCTGGCAAATCTCCAGCTTGACTGGACACCCCAGCCAGGGTCGTATCTGGAACTGGAAGGCAAAACCTATGCCGTTCTGGAACGACATCACCGATACCACCTGAGATCGGGGCGGTATCACCTCCATAAAATTGCCCTCTACGTTCAATCGGCTCCCTGTACCACGGAGAGAAGTCTAGTCGCTGGACGCTGGATAATTGGAGATGCCAGCTGTAAGTTCAGTGCCCATTCCGAGCTATTACGGTGTGCCGTCAATCCAGAAGGGCCCTGTGGGATCAGTGGCCAGGGGTGGCGTTGCCGCTTTTATGAACCCAGGAGTGAAGGACTAGGGAGTACACCAGCGAGCAGTGGCTTGTAGGAGATCGATGACCGAGCAAGTGATGCAGTTGATGATAGAGGCGGGAGGTTCTGATCGGTTCCTGTGCTTGTAGGGTTTAGCCTCCCCCTCTCTCCAGTTTGGTCAGTCAATCAGGGTCGGACTGTACTCAGCAACAACCTTGCGAAAATCATCCCCTTCAATGGTTTCCTGATCCAGCAGCCGATCCACAAGGGCGTCAATCAACGTGCGATGTTCCCGAATTAACTGTCGAGCCCGTTGATGGCAGTAGACGGCAATTCCCCGCACCTGCTGATCAATTTTGGTCGCCATGCCCTCAGAATATTCAGAACGGGGGGTCCAGTCGCGTCCTAAAAAGACTTCGTTGTTGGGGGTTTCTAGAGCCAGAGGGCCAAGGTCAGACATCCCATAACGGGTGACCATTTCACGGGCGAGTTCGGCGACATGCCGGATATCACTGGCTGCCCCAATCGTCACCTCGTCGTAACCAAAAACTTCCTCCTCAGCGGCTCGCCCCCCCAGGGAAATTGTGATCCGATCCAAAATCCAAGCACGGGTATACAGCCCACTATCAATCACTTCCTCATTCGGCAACGGCTGGGCAAACCCACCAATGCCACCCGAACGGGGCAGAATTGTCACTTTATTCAGGGGGTCTGAATTTTTCAGCAAAGTCATCAGCAGCGCGTGACCCACTTCGTGATAGGCAATCAACCGCTTCTTCTTACTATCTAATAGGGGAGTTAATTGCATCCCAATGCTAACGCGGTCAATGGCATCATCAACTTCGGCGGGGGTGATGGCTTCCTTCCGTCTTCGGGCAGTCAAGATCGCCGCTTCGTTAAGTAAATTAGCTAAATCCGCCCCCGAAAATCCCGGTGTTCTCCGGGCAACGGTTTCTAAAGAAACCGTTTCAGAGAGTTTTTTATTCCGAGCATGGACGTCTAAAATCCCCAGCCGCCCCTTATAGCTGGGCAGATCCACCATAATCTGACGGTCAAACCGCCCTGGTCGCAGCAAAGCAGAGTCTAGAACATCAGGGCGGTTGGTTGCAGCAATGACAATAATCCCTGTGTTCCCCTCAAACCCATCCATTTCCGTGAGCAATTGGTTGAGGGTTTGCTCTCGTTCGTCATTGCCCCCCCCAATTCCAGTTCCCCGCTGGCGACCCACGGCATCAATTTCATCAATGAAGATCAGGCACGGCGCATTTTCCTTGGCCTTTTTGAACAAATCCCGCACCCGAGAAGCACCAACCCCTACAAACATTTCCACAAACTCTGAGCCTGAGATGCTGAAAAAAACGGCACCCCCGCTTCTCCAGCGATCGCCTTGGCTAACAGGGTCTTACCTGTACCAGGAGGGCCAATCAACAACACCCCTCTGGGGATGCGGGCACCGACGGAGGTAAAGCGCTCTGGCTTCTTGAGAAAGATGACAACTTCCTGGAGTTCTTCCTTTGCTTCTTCAATTCCGGCCACGTCATCAAACTGAATCCCTGTCTTGGCTTCCATTTGAAACCGGGCTCTTGACTTCCCAAAGTTCATTGCCTGACCTGCCGAACCACTGGAACGTCGCAGAATCAGCATCAACCCCCCAATTAACAAAATCACCAGTAGCAAATTGGCGAGCAGACCCATGAAGGCACCATTATCGGCGGTGGGCTGGACTTCAAAGTCCACCTTACGAGCCGTGAGAACCTGGTAAAGTTCCTGATTTTGGTCAAACAACTCCACTTCTTTAGGGGCAGTATTTTTGGGCTGACCGACTAAGCGAACCCGCGCCACCTGTTGCGCCGGATCGAGTTCCACTCGCTGTACTTCCCCAGCGTCAATCTTTTGCAGCAACTGACTATAGGAGAGACTATTGTCTTGACCGTTGGTAGCGGCAGCAGGGGCTAAAGACATACCGCCTTGCAACAGAACCCAAGCCAACGTCATCATGCCTGCGATCGCCGTTCCTTTAAGAGAAGGGAGGTGTGACTGAGTTCGATTGTGGGAACGTTGCATCATTAAAGACCCTATATCTACGGGGATGAAATCAACAAAGAGTTAGGACGACGTCTGCAATAGCGTTACTTAGAAGCTTGTAGCTCCTCATCCAGTTTAACCTCCCACACCTAATCCACCCATCTCAGCCAAAACTGCCTTTAAAAAAGCGGGTGCATCTGACATCAAAACCAATGTCCTGCGCTGCGTGGGTCGTTTTTACGGATTGGCTGTCTACACTTGCAGCACTGGGTTGAGGATTGCGTCCTGCCTCTACTCTCAGTGCGGTGCATAAAGCGTCATTGATGCACGTCCAGGTACCATCAGCTTCCCAAGCTCGAAAGTAGCTGTAGACACTGTGCCATTTCGGTAAATCGTGGGGCATGGCTCGCCATTTAATCCCATTACTGAGCAAGTAAAAAATCCGATTCAAGACTTCACGCCTATCGAGGCTGCGAGAGCGACCACCCGGTCGAGCCTTGGGAATCAAAGGCTGAAGCAGTTCCCACTGGTCATCCGTCAGGTCAGTATCGTCAGATCCTCATGTCATTTTGGGTCTCACTGAAGACCCTTTTACTATATTTCACCCTTCCCAGCCTGCCCTCATACGCGGCTGCTCAGCTTTTCAAACAGTTTCTTAAAGCAAAGGATAGGTGCAAAACTATTGACCGGCTCTGTAGATCCCAGCAATCATGACATAGCAAGCATGAATTGGTTTCAATTTTGCCCATCCGTAAGGAATTCAATCACATCTAATAGTTTTTGTTTGCCTTTACCAATGATCAGAGGCGGATTTCCATTCCATCTCTCAATGGCTTGTTTTTGTAATATCTCTGGAGTCAAGGTATTTTGAAGTATGCGATTTGCTTCGGCATCTCCTTTGGTTAAATTTACCTTTGCCTCTGCTTCATTTGTTGCTTTGAGTGCGATAAATTCTGCCCGTTTTGCCTCTTGTTCAGCAATTTGCTTGGCTTCTACTGCCTCACTAAAACGCCTAGAAAAGTGGACATGAACCAAGGAGATATCATCAACTTGAATATGATATAGCGTTTTTCAGCCTAGTAGGGCTGGCGAGGTAAGATATAGGAATCCACTGTTAATCTAGATAAACGTGCGCCCATATTCTGAAGACTTGCGGAGAAAAATAGTTGAGAGATACATAGACGGGAAGACCTCTCAACGCAAGCTAGCCGAACAGTTTCATGTAGCATACAGCTTTGTACGCAAACTAACGAAGCAATATCGAGAGACCGGGACTATCCGTCCGAAGCAGCGAACAGAACAAACCCCCAGCAAACTCAGTGCTGAGCATCTGGCTGTGTTGAGTGGCTTAGTTGAGACAAATAATGATGCCACCTTGAGCGAACTGTGTGATCTGTTAGACGAAGCAGTTGGGGTTCGAGTCAGCATAACGACAATGTTTCGGATGCTTCAGAAGCTGAACTTGACCCTTAAAAAAAACACTGCATCCCCCTGAGAAAGAAACTGAGCGAGTTCAACAAAA
>NZ_JJML01000069.1 GCF_000775285.1 Neosynechococcus sphagnicola sy1
GAACGAGAGGGGGCTAAACAGGTACTCCAACAGGTGAAACAGATGGGTCAAGGGGTATCGCGACTGCATACGATTTGGGCCGATGGCGGTTTTGACGGTAATCCATTCCTGATGTGGGTGATGGATGTTTGTCGGTGGATTGTGGAGGTTGTGCTGCGACCAGAGCAAACCAAAGGGTTCGTATTGCTGAAAAAAGGTGGGTTGTTGAACGAACATTTGGCTGGCTCATGGGGTACCGTCGATTGGTTCGAGACTATGAGTTATGGCCAGAAACTTCGGAGACATTTATTTACCTGGCCATGATACGAATCATGGTGAGGCAGTTAGCATAAAATCTGACCCAAAAAGACTTTTAAAACATCCTCTTAGGCTACAATTTGCGATGGGCTATCTTTATGAGCAAATATTCCGAATCGCAAATCATTGAAATAGAAGTACGTCTTCGGCAAGCCATGCTGAACTTGGATGTGGCTGAGCTGGACGCATTCATTGCCCCAGAATTAATTTTTACCAGCTATCTGGGGCAACTTGTGAGTAAGCAACAAGATCTTCCCATACACCAACCTGGAATACTTAAGTTCAGGGCACTAATGCCGTCAGAGCGGTATAATCAGCTCAACGAAGGTTTCTCAATTGTCTCAGTTCAAATGCACATATTGGATAGTTACGAAGGAACAGAAATAGATCAGCATTATCGGTTCACTCGTGTTTAGTCAGTCTCCTCGGCAGGATCTCTACAAGTTATCGCAGGTCATGTCAGTGTAGTTTCAACCTAGCCGATGTGCGGGTCAGCATTGAGTAGTATTCATCTATCCATCAAACCAGGGTTCACTCTGAATCTGTAGTAAAATAAAGTCAATCTAAGTATTTTTATCGATCGAATTTTAGATATCTTAATGAGAGAATATGCCAAAATCCATCGCCAATTATTGGAACCCACTGAGTCTAGATAATAATAAAAAATGGACTCCAATTATTGGGTTTGAAGGTGTTATAGAAGAGGTAACCCTAAGCCAAGATCAAGACTCAGGTGAATACACACGTTTAACTCGATTACATCCTGATGCAGACACAGCCTCTTTAGGTAAAAAAAAGTCATGATTACCCTGAAGAAGTATTTATTGTGAGCGGTCGTATTTATGATCAAGCATTCGATGTGTGGCTTGAAAGTGGTCATTATGCCAGTAGACCACCCGGTGAAATTCATGGGCCATTTAAGACAGACACTGGATGTGTTGTGCTTGAAATATCGTTTCCAAACCGAGTTGAATATTTGGTGTTTCTATCTCAAAGGAGTTAGGCTTTATGAAAATAAGTCTTAAGGGACGAGGAAATGCAAAATCAGAATATTTGTTAAATCGAAACCCTCTTCCAAAACCGCTTTATCACGCTTGAGCACCGCTTGAAGTCAGCCCATACTCATTTCAGTGGTAGCGAGTCGTTCCTTCAAAAGAGAATTGCGGCTGATATGTTTCCTTTCGGTACACAGATCGCTTTCACCTGCAATCAACCGCGCAACTTTGCTCTGTGGTATGACAGTAAACCTGCGAATAATCTAGATCCAGATATCACATCTCTCGCACAGGCATATGGGCACATAGCAAACACTAGGGAACTTCTTTTAGGTATTAACGTTGAAGATGCAAAGCTAGCTACGGTTGTTATGCCACTGCGATCGCCACCACTTCACCATCACTTACCTCTGCTCAGTTATACCCATACTTTTTGACAAACCAGGTCTTCACCAGTTGAGTGAGGACACAATAACTGAACAAAATCAATGCTAACCAGAGGAAGTATTTAGCGGGTAGGGGTACGAATCCTAGCACAGATGCGATCGGTGAAAATGGCAAATAAATGGCAACTGCCATGATGGTGAGAGTCACCAGAAGCATGGGTAAAGACGGACGACTTTGCAAGAAGGGAATTTTGGGAGTCCGAATGATGTAAACAATCAATGTCTGGGTCATCAGACTTTCGACAAACCAACCTGTTTGAAACAAGGCTTGCTGTTCGACGGTATTGGCTTGAAAAACAAACCACATCAAGGCATAGGTGGCATAGTCAAAAATTGAACTCATCGGTCCAATGTAGAGCATAAATTTCTGAATATCACCCACCTGCCATTTCCGAGGTTTTGTCAAATATTCCTTGTCTACATGGTCAAAGGGAATTCCAGTTTGGGAGAAATCATAAAGTAAATTATTGATTAGAATTTGCACAGGTTGCATGGGCAGAAACGGCAGCAAGGCACTAGCGCCCAGAACGCTAAACATATTACCAAAGTTAGAGCTCGTACCCATTTTAATGTACTTAACAATATTGCCAAAGGTTTTGCGACCTTCGAGAATTCCTTCTTCCAACACCATCAGACTTTTTTCTAACAGAATGATGTCAGCGGATTCTTTGGCAATATCCACGGCTGTATCTACGGAAATACCGACATCCGCTTCTCGTAGTGCGGCAGCATCGTTGATACCATCTCCCATAAACCCGACAATATGACCTTTACGACGCAGCACCTGAATAATCCTTGATTTTTGCAGCGGCGATAGTTTGGCAAAAATTGTAGTAGTTTCGGCAAGATCCGTCAGTTCTTCATCCGATAGTGACTCAACCTCGCTGCCCAAAAGGGTGTGATGCACGTACAAACCCACATCCTTACAGGTTTTAAGGGTAACGATGGGGTTATCGCCAGTTAATACTTTTACCTGTACGCCGCTGTTGCTGAGAGCGGAGATCGCTTGGGCTGCCGAGTCTTTAGGCGGATCGAGGAATGCAATCAAACCGATCAAAATTAAATCCTGTTCATCGGCAACGGAGTAACTGCGTTGGTCTAAGGGTAATTCTTTATAAGCCACAGCGATCACCCTTAGCCCGTCTTCGTTGAGTTCCTGATTTAACTGAGCGACTTGTGCGTTGATCGAAGCATCAACCGGCAAAATCTGATCATTGACTTTGACCTGTGTACAGACTTGAAGAATTTCTTCAACAGCCCCTTTGCAAATTAGTTCATGGTGGTGGTTTTCTTCTTCCACCACAACGGACATGCGACGACGGAGAAAATCAAACGGAATTTCATCAACTTTGAGAAATTTATGTTCCACTTTTAAGGATTCGTGGAGTTCAATATGTTCTAGTACCGCTACATCCAGCAGGTTCTTCAAACCTGTCTGGTAGAAGCTATTGAGATAGGCAAATTCTAGAGCCTCTTCATTTTCTTCCCCATTAATGTCTAAGTGCATTTCCAATACAATTTTGTCCTGGGTGAGAGTGCCCGTTTTATCGGTACACAGAATGTCCATCGCCCCAAAGTTTTGAATAGCATCAATATTCTTAACGATCACCTTTTTCTCAGACATGGCGATCGCCCCCCGTGCCAGGTTTGCGGTCACGATCATCGGCAACATCTCTGGGGTTAACCCCACCGCCACCGAGAGGGCAAAAAAGAAAGCTTCTCCCCAGTTCTTTTTGATCAAACCATTGATCAGAAAAACAACCGGAGCCATCACCAGCATGAAACGCAATAATAGCAAACTGACATCATTCACGCCCTTATCGAAACTGGTCATGGTTTTGCGACCCACCACGGTTTTCGCCAGAGAACCCAGGTAGGTATTGCCGCCAGTTTCAATCACAACGGCTGTTCCTGTGCCGCTGATCACGTTTGTGCCTAAGAAACAAAGATTTGCCAATTCCAACGGATTTTGGCTCTGTAACTGATCGTCGGGCAATGTGGGTTGTTTCTCAACAGGCAAAGACTCCCCAGTCAAAGTACCTTGGCTCACAAACAAATCTTTAGCCGTAATTAAGCGCACATCCGCCGGGATCATATCTCCAGCGGCCATGGAAACTACATCGCCGGGAACCAAAAATTTAATCGGGATTTCTTGTCGGTCTGGAACATCAAGATTGAGGGTCAAACCCATATCCTGTGCCAAGCTGGGAGAAATATCTTTTCGGGGATCTTTGCGGCTCACAGTGGCAGTGGTATGCACCATTTCCCGTAGTTTTTCGGCTGCCTGACTGGAGCGAAATTCTTGAGAAAAGCGTAGAATGACACTGAAAACCACCATGCTGAAAATAATTACGGCAGCTCTGAGATCTCCAGTCAATAGAGCAATAGCTGCCAGAATAATCAATAAAATCGCTAGTGGATTTTGAAACGTCTTCAACAACTGAACGTACCACTTCGGTGGTTTCTCATGGGCGATCTCGTTCAGCCCAATTTTGCTCAGTCGAAGATTGGACTGGAGTTCGCTTAACCCCTCAGAAGAGGTATTGAGCATTTCCAATACTGTTTCTATATTGTCTTGAGCAAGTTGAATCAGTTTTGTGGGTAACAATGGCGGAACAGAGGAGGCAGTCTGGGGTAGACGACCAGATTTTCCCTTCCATCCCCACATGCTCCTAAATATCGTTTTGTTGTGGGAGACGGGTTTCATAGCGATCGCAGATCAAATCTTCAACTAGGTAGATAGCTTAGATCATGTCAGATTGCTGAACCTTAAACTAAGTAATCTCTGGTGCGCGATCACTCAGCACAACTCTCACAGCACCTTCTTACCTGCAATTTCACGCTAACTTAACACAGATAAGCTTTCGGTCGCTCTCCCAGTGAGGATTTGCGGCATAACGTTTCCGCTCACCGGATGCAGGTAACTTTTGCACCTCAGCGGCAACTTGAACGCATTCCGGTGCAGCGGGGTTATTATGCAGCGATCGCACATAATTCTGAGATCGCACTTGTTCTCTATTCTTCTTAATTTCCAACAGAGCTACTACTCATAAGTAGCCCCAGAAGTAGCAGCTTCAAGGGAATCAAACCAGTGGATATCATTTACAGAATATGCAAAGGCCGCACCAATGAGATCTCCTTCTTCTGCAAACGCTGCTAACAATCCATCATCACCGCCAAAAGTCAGTGTAATAGCGTAGGTGGTTTTGCCTTCAACATCGAACTGGTAGATGGATGGTTGAGGATCAGAATCATCCCCACCAAAATAGATAAAGGCTTCACAAACGCTAGGCGGAATGTTTGCCCGATTTTCAACAAAGTGAGAATCACCCAGGTGGTATCCCTTTTCAATTAGTTTCTGAGCGTAAAACCGCCTAACCACATCACTCCTGTCCATAACAGATACTCCTATTGAAGACTTTGAAGTGATCACTGCAAAATCCGTGTTTCTGCTAACAACTTGAAAACAAATGTTCCTAACCTCATTTATATAAGCAGTTTGGGGACATAACAAGCAGATTAGCTCAAGTACCGTCACAACCGAGGATTAAGCATCATAACGTTCCGGTTGAGCGGCTGCTAGTAGCTTTCGCATCCCAACTAAAGATGGTTTTCACTCCGCTCCAACCGGGTTGTTAGAGCGTTCCCAACCGATCAGCTTAAACTTTCTGAATCGACTCTACAATCGGTATTGCGGCGATTATCTTACTGGTCGCAATCCGCTGAGTTGCCTGCGTAAACGATCGACTGGTAGCGTCCTTCTTCGGTGAGGATGGTCACACAGTAATTGGTTTTACCCTCTAGCCATTGACTGTAAACAGAATTGCCAGAAGGAGAAGCTTTGACGAAACTATAGCCCCGTTGTTTGAGCGTGTTTTCTGCCTGTCCTGCCCGTACCCCAACTAAATCACTCAGGCGAGAGACGGTTGTACCCGCCGCAGGCTGAGAGTCCGCAGCAGACCCTCCCCCCGTTGGATTCCCTGAGCTTTGCCCATAGGGAGCCGTATCCCAGTAAACATAGATTGATTCGGTGGCGAGGCGGTAAATTTGCCCCTTGGTGCCCAAGCCAGACTGCCGATAAGCTGTGGTACCATTTTGATCTCGATAAGTTCCAGGTTGTTCACCTACCGGAACCAAGTCATAGCGCTTGCCATTTTTCAACTGAATCCCTACTGCACCCTGTCGCTGCGAAAAGGTACAGAGATCAGAAGATGTGGCACGGTCTTCGCCTTTGGGATACACATCGCAACGGGCAGTAACCGTATCTGCTTTTGCAGATATAGCTACTCCAAAAGAGGAGATCGTCAGTGTTACCGCAAAAAGCGTATTTGAGTACTTCATCCTATAAAAAACTCCTCAACATCACATCAAGATTCTACAACTTGAAAATCGATCTCTTTGCCACCGAGGTCTAACGTCTGAATTCAGCGGCTTGCGTAGCAAGTCCGCCGGAAGGAAATGTTAGGCTTCACTCAGAGCCTTTGCGACCTCCTTCGCGGGCTGCACACTATGGCTTGTAATTGCATGGTCGGCGAGCTTCTTGACAGCACCCATGACGCTTTCTGGTGCCACCAACGAAACTTCTGCGAACTTTCCGTGCGCAAAATAGAGTACCGAGGACGGCGATGAGTTCGGATGGCATTTGTGAAGCCTAACGCCTAAGCTAAGCGGCCTGCGCGGCCGCAACGTTTGATAGAGCGGGCAGCTTCGTCCGCGCAGATCCGCTTGAGCGCATAGTTAGGCGCGATCCTTGCTATTGACGGCTGCCACGGCAACTTGTAGCTGCGAACGGAGCCTTTTGTAGGACACCACCCAGAACAAGAAGATGCAAAGGTACAAAGCGACGAGCACCAAGATAGCGTAGTTCGGAACGACCTGCTCAAGGACCCACGCCAAACCCAGAGCTACCAATTGGAAGACGGGAATCATGGGAAGAAGTGCAACCCCTGCATTGGGCTTGCGCCCATGTTTGAGGTGCTTGATATTGCCCGAGGCAAGCTCCGATGCGACGGCTTGCGCGCACGCGGCAAAGCTAAGGACGATGGCAACAAGGTAGAGCATGAATGTTGAAGCCTAACGGTTCGGGTCAGCAGTTGCAGACAACTTTGCATTTCACCCAGCAGCTTTGTCAATCCGTTGCACCCGAATTGCTATACAGCATTTACTAAACCCAATAACGGGTCGCTAATGTACCATCTGGCATGACAGTATCTTCAAAAAATAGTTCCTTGATCATGACTTTCAGACCAACTTGAAAGAACTTAGCATTTCTCAGATTGGCTTGAGTTAAGTCAGCAAAGCTAATAGTGGTATCGTACATTTCGGTACCCATTAAATTAGCGCCCATGAGGTTAGCACGGTGGAAGCTTGTATTGGATAAATTTGCTCCTTCTAAATTCGCCTTACCCAGATCTGCATCAAGGAAACAATCGCCAGAGAGATTCGCACCGCTGAGATTGGCTTCCCTCAAATTAATGCCTGTAAGATTTACTTGCTCCAAATCCACGTTTACAAGATTAGCTCCAGAAAAATTCCTCTCTCCATTAGCGTAACGGTTAAGCAGATCTTCTAATTGCATAAATTGTCATTGTTGCGTTTCGTATTCGACCTAGAACCTATCCTTAACCTAGGTCGGAAGCTGTATAACGGCCTAGCTCAACGGCGGCAAGCAGTTTAGGTATTCCCACCAAGATCTTATTTCCGTCCGTTGCAGCGCAGTGTTAGCTTGCTATAGTCTTAGATGTAAATGTAGAAGATCTAGTTGATATTATGAGCTATCGCGACATCATTACTATTGAGCCAGATAAGCGTGGGGGTAGACCCTGCATTCGCCGGATGCGGATTACGGTTTACGATGTTCTTGGTTGGCTAGCTACTGGAATGTCTGCTGCTGAAATTATTGATGATTTCCCAGAACTAACAGAAACAGATATTAAAGCCTGCCTAGAGTTTGCGGCTGATCGTGATCATCGTTTAGTGGCTTCGGTGAGTGCTGCTTGAAACTACTATTTGATCAAAACCTGAGCCGAAAATTAGTGAGTCGCTTGACCGATATTTTTCCCAATGCTAGCCATATACAATTTCATGCCTTAGCAGAAAATACAGATACCGAGATTTGGGAATTTGCTAAGTTGAACGATTTCTGTATTGTGACTCAAGATGCAGATTTTGCGGAAAGAAGCCGACTATATGGCTCTCCGCCGAAAGTCGTGTGGCTAAGATGTGGGAATGCACCAACCAGCCAGGTTGAAACTCTCATTCGCTCTGGGCAGGAAGCAATTCAAGAGCTTTTAGGGAATCCGACTCTTCACTGCTTAGAACTCAACTGATTTCTCAACATTTTATATTGTTTGATTTTGTATATTTTGATCTGGAAGCGATTTAACCGCCCGACAAAGATCAACAATCGATACGATCTCTATCCAGATTTTCCCCTTTTTATCTTTACCAGAAAGAATCAGATCATGAAAAATGCTGTTTGCAAAAAATCCAGCCTGAGATGGATCTGCATGAGCAATTTTGTTCAAAGCCTCTCTCAATCCAAGTTGCTCAAAATCAGATTTTTTGCTGCAATAGGGGCGATAGCTATTTATTGTATCAGTGATATCATTTTTGCTAGCAGAACGCTTTAAGGCTCCAAGAGTGATATCTTGAGTCAGTTTTTTTTAATTCTTCATCGTAATCTTGTTCTGGACGGATTGAAAGAGCTAGGACTCGCAAGATTTGAACGCCTTTTTCTGATGAGTCTAGTAAATTTTCTCCTCTTCTTTGTTGATCGACTCCAGACCTATTGGTGAAAGCGATTCTAAAGCTCTTACTCACCATCTCTAGCTCTTCAGCACATTCATGGAATGTTCTTCGTTGCCACATTCTAGAATCTCTGCGTCAAATACAAATCACAAGTAACACTAAACGCCAATGCAGGCTAACGGCTTGCACTTCACAGGCGGCAGATAAAGTATAGCTCAGCATCAGCGTGCATCGACCGTCCTGTGCAAGTGCGGGTTAGACCGATACTTTAATTGCTCTGGAGACGTTCTGAATTTGTCATTGGTGAGCGAATTGTGTCGCGGATTATTTTCGATTATTACGATTGTTGCGTTTACTTCGTTTAGGGGGTACACTGATTTTAGTAGCCCTTGGTAAGGGTATAACGCTTATAAAACCTCATGTAAGTGCGGAAGGGGAAAATGACTAGCGGAATTGCTGATTTTCAAGAGACAGTTGTCCCGACTGCGGCAGATACTGAGCTTGCTAGGGATTCAAGCCGCCAGCTTTTAAAACTGCTAAGTAGGCAGCATGATATTGGAAAGCAATTTTCTAATTTTCAGCTTCGTGTCCAAACAGTCAATGAGCCAGAAGAAGTAGTTGTTATTCCAGTATCTGCCTTGCGCCTTTTGACTGATATTTTGACGCAAATGGCTCGCGGCAACGCAGTAAAATTGATACCTGTCCATGCTGAATTAACAACGCAGCAGGCAGCGGATATCTTAAACGTATCCCGTCCGTTCCTGATCGGGCTGATTGACGATAACAAGATTCCATATCGCAAAGTCGGAACCCATCGACGGATTCGTTTTGAGGATCTCATGGCATATAAGCAGGACGTTGATCAGCAAAGACTTCAAGCCCTTGAAGAACTCGCACGTGAGGCACAAGAATTAGACATGGGTTATTAATTGTGAGTAATTTCACAGCACTATTTGACGCATGTGTTCTTTACCCAGCTCCTTTGCGAGACTTCTTGATGAACTTGGCGATAACAGATTTGTTCCGCGCCAAGTGGACTGATGAAATTCATGATGAGTGGATTCGGAATGTTTTGATGAATAGACCCGATCTCACGAGGGATCGTCTGCAACGCACAAGGGATTTAATGAACAGTCATGTCCGCGACTGTCTGGTTATCGGCTATCAAGACCTCATCCCATCATTGACTTTGCCAGACATAAATGATCGTCATGTGCTGGCGGCTGCAATTCGTGCAGGGGCTGATGTAATTGTCACTTACAACTTAAAGGACTTTCCGGTTTCGACTCTTGAGCGGTATGGCATTGAGGCTCAGCATCCTGATGAGTTCATTACTAATTTGATTGATTTGGCTCCTCCAGTGATCTGCGAGGCAGCTAAGCGACAACGAATGAGTTTGAAAAACCCGCCCCAAAGTGTTGAGGAGCTACTTTCAGCTTACGAAAGGCAAGGCTTAGCTCAGACTGTAGCAGAACTCAGACTATACGATGGATTGCTTTGAAATTCACAGATTTTGGTCGGTCTAACGGAAAAGCTCAACGGACGCAGATAACCTTTGCTACACAACCGACCATATTTATAGTTCCGGTGCAGCGCGGTTGTTAGATGGTTACGAACTTTTGCCGTTCCTTTCAATTTAACAAGTTTTATGTTACTGCCTATATAAGGCAACAAGCCATCAGTTTTTCAGGTTCCAAAGCTTATCTGTGTTTGACTCTACCATTCAAGATTTTCGTGGTACATCTCATGTCGAAAAGATCGTTCGTGTCGATTGGCGATCAAAATGGCAAGAAATTGCTCGGCTTAACGATGACGCTGTAGATGGAATCATTTTTCTAAAACGTGGTAGGAGACCAACATCTGCAATTGCTTTTGCCCAAGTAAAGTGTGGTCCAGGATATCGAAAGGATGCACAAATCCGCCCTAATCATATTGGTGTTCACGTAGGAGTAAAGTATATAGAAGATCACTTGCCCCGTTGGAGATCACTAACATTTCCTGTAGTGATGATTTATGTTGATCCTTCAAGTAATCCCAAAGAGCCTGAAGCTTGGTGGACTGACTTAAAAAGCCCTGAATCTTACACAAATAGTAATCAAAATATTATTCTCCTGCCTAAATATTAAAAATTTGGACCTCACTCTAAAGGCGACTTCTTCAAGCTCTGTGGACCCAAAATACATTATCAGAGGCTTACAAAACTAAAATTGACATCTGATGATTTGAAGCAAGGTTCATTGAGCGATAGCCTTAAAACAAATGCTCGAAATTACTACACTAATTGGAGTAACAGTTCCTCATCAGCTCGTACTAACCCAGATTTGGGAGAGATTATTGTAAATCGTGTTGGATGGAGACACATCACGCGAAAAGACCGCTTATCTCTTGCTGTATCACAATCCTTTCAGCTATTGCCTGTAGCCGCAAAAATTATTCGAGAAGTAACTCTTGCAAAAACTCTACGTGCTTGGACAGAAAAAATAATCGATCAAAATAGAATATTTGATGATCTTCTATGCTTAGATGCTCAGGTTTACTTTCAACATAGGCAATCTACGGTGGTTCGTGTAGTGTTGAGGAGACGACGAACCTTTTTTGATGCCAGTGGAACTAGTAATTCCCGTATATGGTTCTACTCAGTATTTGAACTTCACCAAAAATATTAATCAGGCACACACACATGCCGGTGTAGACCCAACGCTTCTCCATAAATGGCGCGCCCTAATTCCCACTATGCCACGGTTATGCCTGACTTCCGTATTATGACTTAATTTTCTAGAACTGGCAATATAAAGATGCAAGTCAGGAGCTATAGACCAGCTAACGGCCTGCAATTCAGCGGACGGCGATAATGCTAGCATTATAGCAGAGGGCATAATGCTCCGTTCCGTTGCAATTGCTTGTTAGCTGTAGCTATGCAAACCATCGTAAACTAACAGTCAATTATTGTTTGATTATTATCTATAATTGTTGCATTAAGCTCTGCTTCGGCTTCGCGCTGATCATATTTTACTAGTACACGCCAATTTTCCAACGGGATACTTGAAAAATTTTCTCCATCAGTAATTTTTCCTTTTAATCTGCCAGCCATTGTCAAACACGTAAGTGAATTTTCAGGCACCTGAACTCCAAGAATGTCTATTTGTGCATCTCTTAATCTCGTTTGAAGAAGATCCGGAAATCTATTCTCAACAAATCGAGTAAATTCGAATTCAGTTCTAGGAATAGCAAGCGTTACCTTTGCTTTGTTACTTGGCTTATTATTATCTGGTTCATTGTACAAACAAATAGGCTCATTGTATTGCAAATAAAATTCATGCTTATTTACTAAATAAATTTCTCGAATTACAGCATTCCCGTTGAAAGCATGTATGCATAAGTCAAGCTGGAAATCAACTAAGCCTGGAACTCTCTCAACTAATGTAAATTTCCTGACTTCAAGTTTAACAATTATCCCTCTCAATCGAGAGTAATCTTTTGGAAGATTTACTATTAAACCGACAATGGCTGCTGCTGGCCCAATTACACCAACAACTTTTGAAATTAAAGGTAAATGCGTAAGCCATTGTCCTAGACCTGAATAATCAATACTACTCACTAAGTTAACTAAATTTTGCTTCACAAGTTTCGTTTTTTGTCAGTTATGCATGTTATATGGGGCTGTCTGTCAGCATCCTACAGCTTAGAGCGCAAGCAGCTAACGGCTTAGGCTTCAGCGGTGGCAAGGGTTTTCGAATCATCGCCAGAGTATTGAGGTCATCCGCTGCAAGCCCTTGTTAGATTTCTTGCTTGACTTCTTGAATAAGACTCTGAAGCTCGTCAAATACGAATGGAGATATTATAAAGCGTTCAGCTTTAGAGATAGTTAAGCAGTTCATATGCTCTACAAATTTTTGTGGGACATCGTAAACCTGATTCTCATTTAAAGAGACTTCACATCCTAGAAGTAAAAGGATTTTCGGTGTTATTGCAATGTGAATATGAACGCCAGTTGTGCATATTCCATATGGAGAGGTTTTCGGATGAAATACCACAACTGGATTGTCTGAAGTTACAAAATATCCATCCGCTGAACGTAAAAGACACCATTTTTTCTGCATAAGGTCTTGAGCGAGCGGAGTTGCAGTATCAATGATTGAGCGCACGAAAACAATGTGTTTCTCTTCTTGATCCAGTTTAGAGAACCAATCCGATACTTCTCCTAAATCTTTCTTGTCTTCGTCATCAGCCGAATCTGAAACTGTACTTTTAAAGTAAGAATTATCGCTATTTCTTAAATCACTAAATCCATTTTCTTGGACTTCTAGTATGTGAGGATTACGCATTAGCAATGTGGCAAAGAATACTGCTGCTAGGTACTTCGATCTGAGATCTGTATGAATCGTTTGCCCCTTTGAAAAAGCATCTATGCATGGCTTACCCCATCCCTCAATTTTTGCCAGAGTTTTCTCAACTACATACAAAGGTGAATCACTATCTGATCCAAGTGTATATAAATGTTTTTGAATAAGAACTTTATCTATCGAGGTGCAAAATTGTTTTTTAGAACCTAGATCGTAGACGTTAACCTTTGGACTACTCGTATCAATGCTCTTAGGAGTAGCAAAGTTTCTAAGATAGACTCTTGGTACCCAATGTTGACGAACAGGTTCACTCATGTCGTGTTTGAAGAAAATCTAATGGGGCGCGAGATAAGCGGAACTCCGACTTGAACGATGCGGAAGCATCGGACGACCAAGGAGTGAAGTGCAACGGAATCCGAAGGATTCTGCTTCATCGAGTAGTTGGGCAGATTGCGAGCTGAAGATTGGAGGTATAACAAACTCGATGAAGTTTCGCGCCCCATTGGGCGAGCAGGCGAGCCCCGCGAGCGATCGCCCAACGCTTCGGTTGAGCTGCTGTAACCAACCTTTGTCGCACCACCAGCAGCCTTCGACAGTCCGCTCCAACTGAATTGTTAGATCGCTGCTGCGGCTTTATCTTCGCGTTCTCTAGCCAGAGTTTTTCGATAGTCTGTAGCTTCAGCAATCTTGGTAAAGGTCACTTCAGACTTACAAATCTTGAGTTCTTGATCTGTTTCCCGCACGACTCTAACTATCTCGTCTAATGAAACTCGAAAGAACTCCTTTCTCTCATTTTCCTTGTTCATTCTCCTGTTGTTGAAACGTTTATGCAAGCGAGATTCAAGCTCTGGAGAATTTTCGCAAAAGATCATAGCGTGAACATCAAATGGAAAGGGAACAGAAGCATCACCTAGTTCTTTAACTCGATCCATTGGTTCAAGGCGGCGTGTCATACCAATTTTATAGACATCTTCGCCAAAGGAACCAATATTTGAAATGATGTAGACGTGTCCAGATTTTGTCAATTGAGCTTGAGATATAGCCCTTTCCTTATTTGCTTCAGCCTCTGCGAGTCGCTTCTGCAACTCCTCAATTTGGCTAAAAAGTTTCTCTTGAGCCTTGCCTGTAGCCGATTCTACATCTCTACGGGCTTTTTCCAAAGCTTCTTGATAACGACGTTCTTCCTTCTCAGCATCTTGTCTGGCTTTTTCAAGTTCGCGTAATGCTTTCTCTTCTTCGCGCATCTGTTCACGAATAATGCGCTGTTCCTCCTGCTCTTGATATTTTCTTTCTTGGTATTCGTGGGTTAACCAAAGCTCTTGGAGTTTCAAGTCTAAGTAGCGTGAAGTAATCTCGCAGTGTGTAGTTTGAGATAGTTTATTCAGATCTTCATAGGTTTTCCTGATGCGATTTTCCATTGTCTGGACATTGTTGTATTTGACCTTCACAACAGAAGCATCACATTCGCCATTGAAAGCACGAAGAACCAGCTTTAGGAAATTATCAGTCATTTTTTTGCCTTCTTTCGCGCTCCCACCAACTGACCATTCTGTGTGGCAGACAGCAGCTTGCTTGTCCTTAATCATCTGTTTTTGTTGGGCGCGAATTTTGTCTAAGCGTTGCTTATACTCTTCGGCCTCTTGAAAATCATATTTGGACTCATAAAATCCAAAGGCTTCGACAATTTCTTGCTCTTCAAGTCCTTGAAGCTTTGCTCTGAGTACTGAAATCTTCGCAGATAGTTCCTGCTCCTCGACTTGTGTCTGCTTATCGAGTTGTTTGAGCCGATCTGTCAGAACAGTAATTTTCGTGTCTAGTTCTCTGGCGGTATCTTCCCTGGAAATAAGTCCGCCATATTTCCGATCAGCTTCTTGTAATCGCTTGTCTGCTTCTTTCAACCTCTGCTGAGCTATTGCATAGTCATTCTTTCGTTGTTGCAATTGCTTGATTACCAAAGCAAGTGCAGTGGCTAATCCGATCGATAGAAGAAACAGTAGGTATGTCATGGAAGCAAGCCGAAATCATCTGTTATAGATTGCCCGAAATAGCACCCACACGTACTAAAAAGTCAAATTTCCTGAACCTTGCGCCTAATTGTAATGAAAGATACAAACTCATATACTCCCACTACATCTCAAAGCACCGCCCCAATCAAGATGTAAAGCGATCTAACGTTCGCGCTCACCGGACGCAGGTAACCTTTGCAACTCCACCAACCATATTGAAACGTTCCGGTGCAGCGCGGTTGTTAGCCTGCGGCAATCAAAGCTCCTTTCACAGATATTGACAACACTAGTAACTTCCTTGAACTGCCAAAGCTGGAAAAAAGTTACACTTTAAGCAAAAAGCGCAGAAATTTTGACAACTACCTCAGCTAGACTAGTAAGCTGAGGTAGGGCTTCTACAATTCCATTCTAGAAATTACGAAGTACTGAGCGTTTTGGCTCAGGCTTTTGGAGTTCTTCATTGAAACTCTCAAAAAGCTCAGCTGCTTCCTTGTTTCCAGCTTTTTCAATTTCTGCTGCCACAACTTTAAGAGCATTTGCAGTGTCAGAATCGAACTCCTCTTTTACTTTATTGAAGGAAGCCTCAACAATTGACTTATTAACAATTGTTGAACCCGTGATATTTTGAAATACATCTCCACCAGAAGTCATGATTAGCTCTCCTATGTTTATTTGAAACTTATAGTACTGCTGATAAGCATTAAGAAGCTGGCTATTAAAACCACCCTCAAATATCTGCTTTATTGGAAATTCGATAGGATTGTCAAAATGACTGCAAATTTCATCAAAATTGCTTAGTATTGGTACAGCATCACTTGATATAGGTACATTTTTTGGATTACGAGAAGATTTTCCCTTGCGATAAGAAGTATAACGACAAACATAATCATGAAGCCAGTCAACTGCTGATTTCAAATTTCTGGGTGAAGTAGGTCGAAAGGAACAAAAAGACCAAGACTTAATAAGATCAGTAGTTAATTCTTGCCCTAAAAACTTTCTTGAAGTTATTGTATCACCCCAAGTTGGATAATGGCTTGGAAACATAATAGCGATTGAAGTTAATAGTTCTGTTTCCAATGAAACTCTCTTAATTTCTACATCCTCAACATAAAAGCAATACCTAGAGATTCCGACATCATAGTTAACATGATTAATTAAAGAAGGAAAAATTTGTAGAGATCCAACCAAGTTAACTAGGCACCCACCATGTTCATTAATCAATGGTATGACTTCACGATATTGAGATTCAGACATCGCCAGAGGTATACCCTGATGACTTATACCTGTTGAGGAAGCACATAGAAAATAGAAAATCTTAGAATCAATAGATTTAGCTGCAAGTCTTACTGAACCTACTCCTCCAAGAACCATGTGTTCTTTTCCAAGTGGGATGTACTCAGCTTCATTTTTTGCATTAACAAATCTCAATGCTTCTCTTCTTGAACTTTCCGCATCGGGGGTAAAGTACCTTCCAGGAGACGAGGGTATCCATTCTGTCAGATGAAACTCTTTAAGAAAGATTCGTACACCCTGAAACTGTTTACCAGCTAAAGTATCGTTCCAAAATGTTTGATTATCAAAGTATGTTCGATCTACTTTTGGAGGCTCTGATACCAGTTGAATCTTTTTGTATAAGACCAGATCAATCACGTCCGCAAAAAGTTTAATAAAATCAAGAGAGCCAACATGTCTTTCATTAGCTCCTCTGAAGTTCTTTAAGTTTTCCAACGCATTTTAACCAACCATATTTATACAGAAGAATCAGAAGCAAGTCTTTCAAATAATCATTTTCACACTATATTCAGCAAATTAGAAAACGCCAAGAGGAAAGTACTCTCAACAAATATTCCTTAAATATAGTCTTACAGCGCGTTCTTCCAAATCTTGAGTGGATTACAGATAGGCTCACAGAACGTCCTCACCGATAATCTAGCAGACTAATAGGGCGCGAGATAAGCGGAACTCCGACTTGAACGATGCGGAAGCATCGGACGACCAAGGAGTGAAGTGCAACGGAATCCGAAGGATTCTGCTTCATCGAGTAGTTGGGCAGATTGCGAGCTGAAGATTGGAGGTATAACAAACTCGATGAAGTCTCGCGCCCCATTGGGCGAGCAGGCGAGCCCCGCGAGCGATCGCCCAACGGCTGAATTGAGTGGCAGCAGATAATTTCAGCTTCTCTAAAACTATATACATCCTGTCCGCTCCAATGATTTGTTAGACCCCGATCGCCTCTCACTACTGATGGGTTGAGATCGCCGATCGCTTGTCTCCCATTCCCAAGCCAATAAGTCTAGCGATCGCCTCTAAGAGGATGTTTTAAAAGTCTTCCTGGGTGTATCCAACCACTCAGACCACCTAGAGACCGCTACGACAGAATCAGGGTTTATGGATTTTAGATTGCACCACTGAGTCGTATTTGAGGCTCAAGACGACCCTTTTAAAACATCCTCTAAGCCTAATCTGAGCTACCCATCTGTTTCTCAAGTGACTGCCTCACTAGTCCAATAACATAAGGAAGTTGACTAAGCGAAGACAGTCCAATTTCTACATCACCATTACCCCATCGCCCCAATTTAGTAACATCTTTACAAATACCTTGTGGATCGTTGATTTCGTTAAAGGACATATTCAGCGAAAGTCTGAGGCGATTAGCTTGCGGCACAATATCCACAAAATTAGTTTCTGCTTTATAGGCAACATACAACTTAAAAAATTCCTCTGTTACGCAAGGATCGAGTGCAAGAACTTCTTTCCTGAAAGCTTCAAAAAGTTCGCGATTCTTTTTTGTTAAAAGGTATGGATGATCGTTGATGCTATATCCCAATGCTTCAGGTTTAGATTTATAAGAATCAACTACACTAGCTTTCAATTTGGGATAAGCCCAAACATCTAAGGCAAGATTAGATAGACGTTCAGCACGTTTACAAATAGCATCTTCATTCCATTCTTCAACTTGGCTTAATCCTTGGTTCAAATTGAGCGGACTCTCTCTAAATCCTTTTTCCATATCACGTTTTTCTGAGAATAACCGATCGCTGTATTCAGAGTTGTATCCAGTAAGTGTCAAGTTACCCAATGTGTGCAAATAAGTTTGATGAACCCGTTTCCACTCTGAGCCTAATGTCGTTTTCCATGCTGTAGAAAGTTTTTCATTTTGAGGCATGATATGCTCGATGGTATATTCATCTATCGAGACACGCTCTCTTCGTCCGTGATTTTCAAGCCGACGAATCCAATAACTACGATTGCGAAATTTATAAAGATCTTTGGTCTTTATTTCTCTTTTGAACTCATCATCGTTTGGAAATCGTCGATAAGATGGGAGCAAAAGCAAATAAGACTGAATGCTCTCTAAGTGCTTTTCTTTATTGATTGATTTCGATAGAGTGGCAAACGTCTTATTCATTGAGTTGCTAGGAATAGCACAAACAGTCCGCCTAAACACATAGGACTCAATTGTTTGGATCAAAATCAAGAAGTCTTTCTTTAATAATCTTTTGCAAACATAATCATGATAAAGCTCTAACAAAAGTGGATAGGTAACATCAACTTTTAACTCTCGTAGATCCTGAAAAGCAACTTTAAGCTGAGAATCCTGTTCTTTACCCAGTGCCATTGCACAAAAATAATTGGCAAAAGTATGGATATCCTTTACGAGATCTTCTACACCTGCTTGAGCAACATTCGGTGATCGTGAATGTTCCTTAAATGCTTCGTATACTCCACCAATATTTGGAATACTGCCAGTTTTTACGGTGAGATAATGTCTCATAAATCCATCGAAATGGATGCCGTAAGCCTCTTGACCAAATTCTATTTCCATTGGTCGCCAATACTTTTCATAGAGTCGCGTTTGTAAGCTTGGCTCTAATCCCATCAACACATAATTTCGGATTAGATCCGCTTGACTGAGTTCTCGTCCAGTAGAATTCATGCTCTCAAAAATTAGCTGTGGATTATCTTGATCGCGATTGAGGGCAATGTCCACAACTACTAATTTAGAAAGTCCTTTACAAACTGTTGTTAGCTCATTCGGTTGATCGTTAATCAGTGTCTTAAACAAGTTGAAATTTTCCATTACTCGAATAGAATTTTCTTTTGGCTGCTCACTATCCTCAAGAATATTGATAAGAGATTGCTTGTCAGCTTGCGAAAGAATGAGTTTGAAGTGCATCTCTCCATTTTCTTCTGGATTGAGTAAGTAATAGTTCCGCAACTTGCGCCGAGAAAATCCTTCAAAAAGTTCACTATCACCTAGAGCATTAGCTAAAGCTGCTATCAGTAATGTGACAGTTGTTAACCTCTGCTGTCCATCAATTACAAGTAGTTGCGATTGACTCGTAACTTGATATATCCCTTTCTCTATGTAAACTATAGAGCCAACAAAATGAGCAGATATACTATCGTCTGAGCCAGTACGCAGGATATCATCCCATAACTGCTTACATTCTTTCTCAGTCCATGAGTAAATACGTTGATATATCGGTATTATGAATTGAGGAGACTTTTTGATGAATGCAAGTAAATTGGCTTCAGTGGCTTTCATTTGGATAATTATTTAGTGAATATTTGATTTACTTTAGATAAAGGCATGTAGGTTAGCATACCCAATTCCACATATACAGAGATCGCCCGCTTCAATGAACCCCACGAAGAATCAACCTTTTGGCATGATTATAAGGAAGATTTAGAATTTGAATCCGATGAAACTGAGAGAACCTTTTAGCGATCGCCAATCATAGAAAAATTGTAACAACAAAAATCGATCGCTTCTAACTAAGGGATTTGCAAGCAAATAATATCCCCATTCGTAGGGTGTGTTGGGCACTAGCCGTAACGCACCGCAGGTAGTTTATTTTCACGCGAGTCCCTAAGCACGAATTGCCAGCGCCGATCACCCGAACCATCTCTCAACGTAGTAGAAAATTTATGAGAAAACCTCACAGATAATCTCTGTTGCGCTGGCGGTATAGCGGCTGAATTAAGCGGCAGAAAATCTTTCGCTCTCAACCAAAATATGCTGCCTGCATCCCACCAGACATCTTTCCTATGTTCGATTGTGAACTTTAGGCTTGAATGCCGGGAACTTATCGATAGCCTTCGCCTACACCCCCACAGGTAACCCAGAGGTCTAACGACCCCAATCACCCGCCGCAGATAACCTTGAACTCCAGCCGACAACCTCTCGGCGGTCGGTGTGCATTGGGTTTGTTAGCTTGTGCTTGTTACCTGCAAATAGCGATCGCTAAAGTCTGTGAGTGTTGCGTTTCATACCTCAACCCAATCTCCAGACTTAGTTACTGCTTTGATTGAAGAAATCTTGAAAATAGATCAGAAAAGTTTTCGGGCTTGACTTCGCTAATATTGCTACCATGTCTCACATATAGCCATTCCTACTCTAATGAGATACGGTAACAACAATGAGAGAACCAGTTACGAATGTTCTCAAGAGAGATTTGGTTGAAAGCCGATTCAAGAGCCAAGGCGAGGTCAGGATAATTACGGGCCTTGATCGACCGTAAAATCTGCTTAATTTTAGACCAGGCATTTTCAATGGGGGAGAAATCAGGAGAATAGCGGGGTAAATAAATCAAAGTAGCTCCCGCTTGTTCAATCAAAGCTCTGATCTCAGCTCCCTTATGAATCGAGCAATTATCCATTAAGACAAAGGCTCCCGGCCATAACTGCGGCACTAATCGCTGAGCAATGAACGCTTCAAAGGTGAGTCCATCGATAGCCCCTAACAGACTCACTTGGGCAATCACACCTTTAAGAGATAAAGCCCCAATCACCGAGACATTTTTGCCTCGGCTGGAAGGACGATTTCCTCTGGCTCTTTGCCC
>NZ_JJML01000070.1 GCF_000775285.1 Neosynechococcus sphagnicola sy1
TGGTTTCTTTTTCCCGCCCCTTACCAAGGGGAGGGCTAGGGTGGGGTGGCTTATAGGTCATTTGCCATTTTTAAAGTGCTAAGGGCAAGAGGGCAAAGGGCTACAGAGTCCTAGGGGCAACACAAACAACTCGAAAACCGATGTAGAAGTTCCTGTCGTCGGGATTGATCCTGAAACGAACCGCAGAGCGACAATACCTGGGAGTGTTGCCCTAAGAGCCGCCGCGTCGAACATGATACAGATTTTCATGATTATTCAACCAGGCACTACCGTCATCAGGGATTTTGGTGTAATCAGAGTGCCAGTGGTCTAAACACCACTCCCAGACATTGCCGTGCATATCGTACAAGCCAAATTGGTTAGGAGGAAATTTGCCGACAGGGGTGGTGTTACCCAGAGATTTATCCTTTTTTTCTTTTCGATAGGTATAGCCAGAAGCATAATTGGCGAGTTTGCTGGTGATCGTCTCGCCAAAATAAAAGGGCGTGGTGGTGTCAGCCCGTTGAGTAGACAAAAGTTTCGATTTTCATAGCATCACAACATCTTTAAAGTGGCTGTATAGCTTCCAAGAAGGAGCTTTCAGACTCTTACATCTGGAGGAAAAACGATCAGATGGACAAGATCCATTTTAACTGCTGTTTGGACTTCATCGCGAAGTTCTGCGTCATTGCAAACTTCGCGTGTACACATGTTCTGCCTCATGTTCAGGCATGGACTGTGTCTCACACTACGAATTTAGTGTGCACCCACATCGCTGGAAAAGCCGGCAATTTGCTGCTTGATACCCATGCCCCCGACTAAAAAAGCGTGGGAGGGACTGCTGCCTAGATCCCCACTTTCACGGGGAGGATCTAAGTGCTTGATCACCTTTAGACCCCCTGTAGTCCCCCTTGGCAAGGGGGACATCGACTATAATCTAAATGTTAATCGCCATCGGGCACTCCGAATCTATTGCACCCAGAGAAGATATTCCTCCCAAGCGTGTCCCCAGAGGAGACAGGTGCGAGAGTAACAGCGGGTGCGAGTAGCTTCAGACGTGGAAATTTCCAATAAACACGATCTCAATGCAGCAACGAAATGCGATTGTCGTCACAGGTGCTTCGTCTGGCATTGGACGGGCTTGTGCCCTGGAACTTGACAAGGCGGGTTATCAGGGTTTTTGCTACTGTTCGCCAGGAAAAGGACGCTGCGTCATTGAAGCAGGCAGCTTCGGGAAATTTGATTCCAGTTCCCATGGATGTCACGGATGAATCTTCGATTGCCTCGGCAGTTGGCATTGTGACTGAGTCCGTCGGTGGTGCTGGCCTGTCGGGATTGGTGAACAACGCGGGGGTCGGCTTGCCTGGCCCGATAGAACTCTTAGCCCCCAATGACCTGCGCCGCCAATTCGAGGTCAACGTCATCGGACAGGTGATGGTAACCCAGGCTTTCCTGCCGCTGATTCGGCAGTCCCGAGGGCGAATTATCAATATCGGCTCTGTTGGGGGCAAGATTACCATCCCCTTTGGTGGGGCTTTATGCGCCTCGAAGTATGCCATTGAAGCTATCAATGATGCCCTACGGATGGAACTTTACCCATCGGGGGATTCACGTTGTCCTGGTTGCTCCAGCGGGTATTTCGACCCCGGCAGTTGATCGTCTACTCCAAGATGGCGAGACTGCCATTCAGCAATTCTCTTCGGCAGGACGCCAGCATTATGAACAGTCGTTCAGGCGGTTTCTCACCACCGCCGTTGCCCGCGAAAAAAAGGGGAGCCCACCAGAAGTCGTAGCCCAGACGGTACTGGAAGCTTTAAACGCTCGAACACCCAAGACGCGCTACCCGGTGGGTGCCGATGCCACTGTCTTAACCTGGATGCCTCGACTGTTGCCAACCCGATGGCTGGATCAACTTCGCTTTAAGTTATTTGGGTTACCCCGGAAATTTGGCAGTTGAACCAACGGCGATTGAGTCGGCAGCAGCGATGGTGACATGTTCCGAAATGCTCCCAAGGCTCAGAAAATCCCAAACCCTAGGATCACCACCACGATTAGCCAGTGGCGTTTTTCATGGGCTGGGTCTGGTTAATGTTCCGGGTGAGTTAATTTCCACCAGGTTCTTTACCTTATATCAGCTACCTTCAAAGTAGCGACAGCCAGGAAGAGGCGTAGATGATAGATTAACGTAGATTTTCCCCATCAATTCGGATTGGCCTGGGTTAATCTAGTGCTGAAACTGGCTCACCAGAACCAAGTTAGTTACGTTACTGCCGGATATTGGATCAACATGCCCGAATCTGAGTCTTCTCAAGAACACTCTGCTGAGTCAAGATCAATTAATCGTGATCAATTTATTCACCTCTACGATACCTATGGGCAGCAGATGTATAGTCTGGCATTGAGGATGCTAGAGAATGCTCAGGAAGCGGAGGATCTGATACAAGATGTTTTTCTGGGGCTGTGGAAGCAATTCAATTTTGATCCGCAGCGAGGTTCCCTGAAAACGTTTCTCTTGGTTTTGGTTCGCTCTCGTGCCTTAGATCGCATCCGCACCCGTAAGGTCTCCCAGAAGTTACTCCAGCAACAGAAATGGGAGACAAATTTTTTATCTGACTTATCGATCGGGGCACTACAGAACGAAGAAACCATTCAGCAGGTCAGGGCTGCGATCGCTCAATTGCCAGAACAACAACGACATGCCATTGAATTGGCCTATTTTAAAGGTCTCAGTCAGTCTGAAATTTCTGAGCGATTAGGAATGCCTCTGGGAACGGTCAAGAGTTGGTTCCGTTTAGGGTTTCGCAAATTACGGACTGAATTAGGTAACAACAAATACTAGTGTACGTAGATATCTTGGAGGGGCTGACGTTGATTTTGAAAGTGATCTAAATCATTCTTGGCAACGTATTTACTATAGGATGAGAGGGAAAATCTCTCATCCTATAGTTTCTCATCCTATAGTTAAAGTATCTGCGGAGTCGCTGACCTGCACACCATGAGCATAGATCGCTACAGCCCAGAGGAACGCGAACACATTGAAGAACTGCTAGCAGGGGCATCGCTAGATGCATTGTCCACAGAAGACATAGCTCAGTTTGAAGACTATTTACAGAAAGACCCTGCCCTTTCCCAAGAACTGCAATATTATCTTGTCTGTGCAACTAGCTTTGCAGAGGACATTCCCCAAGTGTCTCCGTCTCCATCTCTCCGAGAGCGAATTATCAAACTGTCTGACCCTAAGCCATCGGTGGTTTCTTGGCGATCGCGCCTTGCCCGGTTCCGGCAGCAGGATCTGGCGATCGCAGCAGGATTGTTGATGTTGTTGGTTACTGGGTTGAATAACTTAGGTTTACAACACCAACTTGGTATTGCCCAAGCTAAACTCGATAGTCTCCAGGGTGAAAAGACCTATCTCTTTACCCTCAAGGGAACCCCAATTCAACACTCAGCTGTTGGCATCGTCGTGCTGGATGCAGTCTCGAACCGAGCCACCCTTGCCTTTCAAAATTTGAGTCCTCTCAAACCTGGCGAGTCGTATCACATGTGGGCTGTCATTGGTTCTAAAGTAGTTTCCTGTGGCCAGTTCCATGCGAATTCATTGCATCGAGTGATGGAAACCATTCCAGTTCCTGCCAATGTTTACAATGAAGAAACCGAAGCAGCAGGCTTCACCTTATTCGTGACGATTGAGTCTACTGAAAACGTGTCTCATCCCAGTTTAACTGTGGCTTTGAAAGCAACTGCTGAGATTTAGCGATCTCAGCACTAATCTCAGCCCTAATTGGTAAACTTTAGAAAGTCAGCTCTCAGGCTGTATTAAGAAATCATCGAGCCTTTTTCTAGGAGTGTAGTTCCAAATCAAATAGACTGTCTTCTCCAGCTTCCAAA
>NZ_JJML01000071.1 GCF_000775285.1 Neosynechococcus sphagnicola sy1
CCCCGTTCTAGGCTGAAGTCGGTATGAGTCAAGTAGTGGTCATAATCGTGCATTCCCTGGAAAATGAATCCGTAGATGGGATTGGGATACACAGAAGAATCATAACTATCGGCAGAGACCCAAAGATGATTTTGCTCAATATCAGCAAACATCTCTTCAGCGTTGATGTAACGCATGTAATCTGAAAATTGTAGATTCAAGGGCAGTTGATGGAACTCGTCCATCAACCAGTCACAGAGTTGGGCGATGGTTTCGTCAGAAATCTCGGCTGGCTTGCCTTCTAAATATAGTTTGGCAAGAGTTTCCTTTTGAGAGGTGGTTATGGATTCGGTTGTATTTGTTTGTGTGAGTGTCATATCGCTACCTTCCCAACCTGGAACTATCTTTAATTTGACAGGTTTCATTAATCACTTCTCTGAGCTAGCTCATAATAGGAAGACAAATAGTCAAGTCTTTTCATTGGGGTGGTTCAACG
The DNA here is from genome assembly GCF_000775285.1 of Neosynechococcus sphagnicola sy1. NCBI lineage: Bacteria > Bacillati > Cyanobacteriota > Cyanophyceae > Neosynechococcales > Neosynechococcaceae > Neosynechococcus > Neosynechococcus sphagnicola. Next base: position 476 of record NZ_JJML01000071.1, read on the forward strand.
ATGCGAATCACAATTGAACAGCTACAGCAACTCCCTCTTTTTTCTGGGCTAGATTTCGATCATCTGGTACAGTTGCAAACTCATGCTACGGTAAAACCGTATTCGCGTGGAGAGATTATTCTGCATGAGGGCGATCGTTTGCCTGCTAAGAGGATGTTTTAAAAGTCTTCCTGGGTGTATCCAACCACTCAGACCACCTAGAGACCGCTACGACAGAATCAGGGTTTATGGATTTTAGATTGCACCACTGAGTCGTATTTGAGGCTCAAGACGACCCTTTTAAAACATCCTCTAAGCTTTTTGCTATCCTCAGTGGCAGAATTGAAATCAAGAAAACCGCTGCTACCGGTAAAGAAACGATTTTGCGGATGTTGCCCGCTGGAGAACTCTTTGCTGCGCCAGCGCTGTTTGGCAATGGTGTGGCTCCGGCAACAGTAGTGGCCGAACAGGACTGTCAAATTCTCACGATCGAACGGACTACTCTACTAGAAATGATTCAGAACACTCCAGAACTGGCGTTGCAGATTATTGCAGTCCTGACGGAACGGCTCCAGCATCTCCATCAAGTCGTGCATGGGTTGGCTTCTGAGCGGGCGATCGTGCGGTTGGCGCAGTTTATTCAGTCGGCGGCGATCGCTGAAGGAACAGATGTAACGGAACAGGGATTGCAGTTGCGATCGCGACTGCCCTACTACCAGATGGCTCGCTGCATCGGAATTACCTATGAAGAATGTGTCCGGTTATTCAAGCAGATGGAGGCGATTGTGACTTACCGTCGGGGTGGTAAGATTCTGGTGTTAGACCAGACAATGCTGGAAGCGATCGCCAACGGGCACATTGAGTAAATCCTCAAGGTGAATCAGTATCTAAGCTTCACTAATTTGCTCGGCTTGATCTGCGATGAGTTCAATTACGGAATGCGGGCTTTTGAAGGTTTGCCGTGCTTCTGGTTTCTGGAGTGCCCCCATTGTTTTTACATGTTCTCCTTCATCATCACGGATGTTCACAAACACATCGTAGAGATTATCTACACTAGGGCGACGGAAATGATGATCGGAGGTAAACTGAGTTTCTTCAAACATGTAGAGGTCGCCATCGCGGTAGTAGTTAATGGCAACTTGGGGAGCGGGTTGAGTTTTTAGTTCCGTTTCGTGGGTTTTCAAGTGGTCGTCATAGGTATGGTAGGCATGAGCCTCGATCAGTTCCATCAAGTAGTAGGCATACCTGGGAGACAGCATATAAAGCGGTACAACTACCCAGTAGTAAGCAACGGCAATGTGTTGGGCGATAAAGCGATCGCCCCAAAGTCGATTGCCGCCCAGTGACTCCATAATCAACAAGTGATGTAATTCGTTCCAGGTTTCAGCGAAGTGAACTTTCAACAAATCTGCTTTGCGCCAGAAACCCAGCGTTTCGTAAAGATGCAGCACTGAGAGATAGGAAAAATAAGGTACACGGGCGATCGTTTCCAGCACATAAAACCGGGCGTAGGAACGGTTGCCGTAGACGACATCCACAATAAAAACGAAAAAGCTGACGATGAATCGAATCAAAACTTTCATGGTGTATGCCTCCAAAAGCAGACATCGATTTGGAGTTTAGAACCCCCATTAGAGAAATGGTTTGAAGCGGCTCGCAGGTGCAAACCGAGCCGTTTTCGGCTCATTTTGGAGTTTAGAACCCCCATTAGAGAAATGGTTTGAAGCGGCTCGCAGGTGCAAACCGAGCCGTTTTCGGCTCATTGTTCCTCTAGACCAGTTAGTTCTGCCACTTATTTGGCGTTTGGCTCTGCTAAGTAGGGAAAATGGGCGCGGAAGCCATCAGGCTTACCGACTCGGTCTGAGAAGGGTGTATTGGCAAGTAGGCTTAAAATTAGGTCAGGTGTATCGTCTGCCAGTGCTCGACCATTCCTGCCAGCAAAACCATAGCCAATCGGTAACTGTGGGTTATAAGTCAAAACATCAGGCAAGAGAAACTGTACCACTTGCTGCCCATAAGCTTGAGGATCGGTTGTCGTACCTGCGAGTTGTGTCACCTTTGCGGTAAAGGCAGCGATCGCTGCCCCATATTTGGCAACGTCGTCTCCGGGCAACGATTTGTTGTAAGCATCCTTCAGGTGCTCATCCTGGATAAACACCTGCTGAACCAGTGGAGTCGCCGCCCGGTTGATGGTCTTCCACTTGCCCTCATGCTGAATGGTTGTGGTTCCCCAGAGCTGAATCGGTTCGGCACTGAGGTCAGCGGTAGGCAGTTCTAAGACGATCGCCGTCACATTATGCCCTGCTAAAGCATTTTCAGCCGTATCAAACACACTGGGATCAAATCGGTTTTCTTCAAGAATCATCTGAGCAAATTGCCCAAACGCGCCCAGGTTGAAGAAGAAAGGGTCAGCAACTAGCCCTGCCCACAGGCGACCACTATCACCGATCGAAATCACGTCGCCCGTATTGCCCTCTGCGATCAGATTGCCATGACTATCAAAATCTGTGGCGGCACTTCCCTCCAAGCGGTGCAGTTCGATCTGCTGAATGCCTTTGGAGTTGGGTTCTCCAAATGTAACGCGGTAATCCAGATCTTCGATTACGTCAGCATTGGTATCAATTTTGAAATCATAGAGCGCGCCTGCTCGAAAGGTGGTTGGCGATACTTCACCCGCTAGAGGATTGACTGCCATAATCAAAACGGTGGTGTTTTCTGATTCACCTGCAAACACATAGACATCAGTAATGTCTACTCGTCCATCTTCCTTAGCCGTTGGGGAATCGAGATGGTGTGACATAGATTTGTATACTCCTTCTTTAAGATCAAAAACTCATGAGACTTCTTCTAGTTTCGGTGTGGATTTCAACGCCCATAAACCGATCCAACAACCCAGCCCATCAAAGATTGAGGTGAGAATAGCCGTAATTTGAAACAGCAGCCCCCAACTTGTAAAGGATACCTGCGAGACATGATCGGGACTTATCGCAATCAAATGATTGTAAATGCCGAAAAGAACGGCTCCAGCCATTGAACTGAGCAAGAGCCAGTTGCCCAAGCGATCGAACTTTGTCCAGAGCAAAACGGCTGCAATGATCGGAGTCAGAAAAATCACAGCAACAATAAATGAACTCTGCAATAAAGAGAGGGGAACTGGAATCTTCACATGCGCTAAACCATGCAATGCGTGGGCGATCGCATGTAGTACCACAAACGCAATTCCAGCCTGAGCAACCTTCATGCGCTGAAGCCTCCGTCAATCATTAGGCTTGCCCCTGTGATGAATCCGGCTTCAGGACTGGCTAGATAAGCCACCATCCCGGCTGTGTTCATGTTCAATTCTCCTTATGTAGTAGCGTGATTAGCAGCAGAGCCAACCAACCATTCCAGAGATCGGGGCTGAACGTTCAATTCCCGTTTTGCTTTAGCATTCGATACGCCACGCATCTGAGTGCCGTAATAGACCGCATCTGCTCCCCCAATTTGCAGCGCATCTTCAACCGATACCTGGGGTGGTGGTGCAGCATTCAACCATCGAGCATAGACAGGCAGCCACTCGCACACCTTCAAGGGCTGATTATCGGCAATCAAATAAATCCCAGGATTGCCTCGCTCTGCGGCTGCTACGGTGGCGATCGCCGCATCCTCAATGTGCAGCCACGACCATACGCCTTCTCCCTTGCCCACGATCGGAAACTGTTGCTGACGCACCTGATTTGCCACATCCCCATCGGGCGCAAACCAGGTGCCAGGGCCGTAAAAGAAGCCGTAGCGCAGAACAATTCCTTCCAGATCCGATGCTTCCAGCAAACGGTGTTCCAACTCGGTCACAACGTGAGCATCGGCAGCAACCGCTGGGGACTCATCCAGGGCAAGCGGTGTGTCTTCGTCAGCCAGACCCGACCCCGGAACTGCCCAGAAGGCAATCGATTGCCGCAGATAACGCCGTGCTCCGGCGACTTGGGCAGCAGCCAGCACATTGGCACCTCCTTCTAATCGGATGCGCGTATTGAACTCGGCTGCTGCCGTCATCGACTCGCGGGTGTAGGTTTTAGGTAGGGCAGTAAGTTGCTCAATCACAACTTCGGGTTGAGCCTGGAGGATTGCCGCTTTAACGGAATCTGGATCGAAGACATCAGCGATCGCGGGTTCTACTCCCTGTTCTACTAAAGTCTGAGCTTTTTCTGAAGAGCGGGTCAGTGCCACAACCTTGTGTCCTTGGGTGAGTAATTGAGTCAGCAATGGACGCCCGATCGCCCCCGTCCCCCCAGCAACAAAAATTCTCATCTGTAAAGCTCCTGTTTGAATTCGATCGCACTTCAAGGCTTTAGAGATCGCCTTGGTCAGTGCAACCTTGATTTCGTCCGTATCTACTCAAACTGATTCAAACAGCCAGCCGATTGATTTAGCCGCTATTATGCTGGTCTGTAGCTGTTTAGAACAGGTGAGTTTCCCAAGTTAGGCTGCAAGTTAAGGCGCAATTCGTAATTTTAATTTTATTCAGCCTGCGACTGCTCCTAATGCCAAAAGTGCTGCTCGCTGTGCGGGGTTTAATCCCTGAGTACCACAAATATTCATGCCTTCGTAAAGGCGATCGGCTTTCAGGGTTTTGAGGCACTCACCCGTTTTCACGTGCCACAGCTTGATCGTCTCATCCTGGCTTGCACTGGCAAGGATTTGACCATCTGCACTAAAGCTAACTGACGACACCCAGCCCGTATGACCTTGCAGTCGTTTGATACAAGTGCCTGATTGCACATCCCACAATCGCACCTTTTGATCATGCCCCCCGCTGGCAAAGCATTGACCATCAGGACTGAAGGCAACAGACCAGATCCAGCCTGCGTGGTCTTGCAAGTTTTTTAGACACCTGCCAGACTGCACTTCCCAGAACCGAATTCCCTGATCATCGCCGCCGCTAATCAACCATCGACCATCAGGACTGAAGGCAATGGAGCGGACACCACTGGTATGCCCCTGTAAAACTTTCAGACAAGTGCCATCCTGCACATTCCAGAACCGAATCGACAAATCATTACTGCAACTTGCCAGGATGTTGCCAATGCCTGACGGCAGGCTAGCGCCAACGGGGCTAAATGCGACCGACCAGACCCAATCCGTGTGCCCCTGTAAAACCTTCAAACAGATCCCTGTAGAAACGTCCCACAGGCGAATCGAGGTATCAAAGCTACTACTTGCCAGGATTTCTCTCTCTTGAGTCTCTCCGTTGTCAATTCGAGGGCTAAAGCTGAGCGATCGCACACCACTGGTATGTCCCTGTAATACCTTCAGACAGGTTCCCTCGGTCGCATCCCAAAGGCGAATGTGGGCATCATTACTGCTACTCGCCAAAAGTTGGCGATGCGAACTAAACACCACTGAGCGTACCCAATTGCCATGTCCCGACAATACGTTTGAGCACGTCCCATGCTGCCAATTCCACAGGCGCACTAAGCCATCATGGCTACCGCTGACCAGAGTCTCGCCATCTGGGCTAAAGCTGACTGCCCAAAGTCCACCAGGATGTCCCTGTAACACTTTGAGGCAGGTGCCATTCCGCCCATTCCAAAGTCGCATGGAGAAATCTAGGCTGGCACTTGCCAGCATCAGGTCATCCCTGATTTCAGGGTGAAAGGCGACGGCACGAACCCCGCTGGTGTGTCCTTGCAAACGGCTGAGGCAGGTGTCATCGTTGATATTCCACAGGCGGATTGAGCCATCATTGCTGCCGCTGGCTAAGGTTTGCCCATCCGGGCTAAAACTGACCGACCAAACCCAATCGGTATGTCCCTTCAGGACGCAGAGGCAAACTTTCTTCTGGACATCCCAGACTCGAATCGAGCCATTGTTCCCACCACTGGCAAGACGTTGACCGTCAGGACTAAAGGCGATCTCCCAGACGCCACCCGAATCATCCTGTAGGATCGTGTCGCAAGTACCCTCCCAGATATCCCAGAGCCGAATCGTCTGATCCTGACTACCACTTGCCAGGGTTCGACCGTCAGGGCTGAAACAAAGGGAATGGATCGCGCCGCTGTGTGCTTGCAACACGCTTAGACAATCGCCAGTGTGGACATCCCATAGTCGGATGGTTTGATCCTCACTACCCGTTGCTAACAGTTGCGCAGGCTCTAGTGACTGGCTGCCAGCAGGAGTGCAAAAGGTTACAGACCAAACAGCATCGGTATGCCCCTGCAACAGGTGCAGACAGCAACGATTCTGGATGTCCCACAATCGAACCGAACCATCACTACTGCCACTACCCAGGAGCTGATCATCTGAGCTAAAAGCAATTGACCACGCCCACCCGGCTTGCCCTTGTAAGGTTAGAAGGGGTGTACCATCCGCCAACCACAAACGAACATCGCCATCGACATCCCCGGTTGCTAATAGACCATTGGGGCTGAAAGCGAGAGATAATAAGCTATTGAGGTTTTCGGCAAAGATAGACGTGGCGAGATCAGCATTGCGAAAGTTCGTTCCTGCCAAATTAGTCTGACGCAAATCCGCCTGCCATATGGTTAATTCTGAAAGGTCACACCCTCGTAAATCAGCTTGCAGATGCACCAGCAGGTTGAGAAGATTGCCTGCAATATAGTTGGGTTGGTGCGGTGCTTGCTGTTGTTGCCGCTTCAATATGACTTTCAATTGTTGTTCAATGGCTTGTGGGTTGCCAAACTGCATGAGCAATTGTTCAGCGATCGGTTCAACAATGACCCGCTTTTGCATTTCCCGAATGTAGTCTTTGGTCTGGGCTTTAAGCAGTGCATGGGTTTTGAGCCGCTCTGGTGTTTGGGTGGCAATTTCCCCAGAAATGCATTGGACAAACTGATCGGTCGCATACTCCAACACAACAGGCTGTAGAAAGAATCGCTCATCCTCCTTTTCAATCAGCGTAGGCTCCGCCTTCTCGATTAGCGATCGCCGTAACAAAGACTGAATCGCGTCCGGCAACCTGCGTTTAAACGTCGGCGTGACCACATCATCACTTAACTCAGACAACGAGATCGATTCTCGGTTAATCGCTAACCAAAACAGCATTTCCTGTTCAATTTCAGACAGGCGATCAAACTGTCGTTGCAGTAAATCGCGAATGTCATCAAAGATTGCTAACCCCTGCTGCACATAGTTTAATATTTCAACAATTCTGCCATTAAAAAGCTCTTGAGCCGCCGCTGCGACCATCTTCAGCGCCAAAGGGTTGCCACCATAGTGAGTGATTAATATTTCCCATTCCAACTCTGTGCCTGCAAAGGTTCCTTTATAGCGAAACAGTTCTCGTCCGGCCTCTAAATTTAGTCCTTTGAGTAGCAGCGAAGCGCAAGCGCGACGGCCAGTCGTTCGCACCGATCGCTCTGTGCCTTCCAGTACCCCAATCTCTCTGGGTTTTTCGCGACTGGTGAGCAGCAGGCAACTCTGATGGGATGCCTCCCCCAGATCCTTAAACAATTGACCGTACCCTTCATAGCCCACGCGATACTGTCCTGTTTGTCTTGCACTCAAAATCGTTTCAGCGTTATCCAGAATCAACAAACAGCGACAGGATCGTACCCCCTCGATTAGCTTCAGCAGTTTTCCATCCAGGCTGATGGGTAGGGCAACATCCTCCCCCCGTGCTCGCAAAATGACAGGAAGTACACTCTCTAACCACTCCTCCAGGGGCGGTGCGTTTTGCAGCGATCTCCACACCACTACCTGAAATTCTGGGTGAATTTGCTGCACGAGTTTAGCAGCCAGCGTGGTTTTGCCAATGCCACCAATCCCCAGCAGTAGGACTAAGCGGCTGTGTTCCTCCAACACCCACCGCTTCAGTTGCATCAGTTCTTCACTGCGTCCGCAGAAGGTAGAAGTATCAATGGCACTCCCCCAATCTGTTTGGGATGGCTTCGTTTGGACGGTTGCCTCCACTGCTGCAAGGGTAGCAATAGGTCGCGTGTAATCCTGCTTGCTTAACTCCAAGCTAAAGGCACGGAATGCCCACTGTAACGATTGCTTGTCTACGGGGTCTGAGCGTCCCAGGACTTTGGCGATAGTGTTGAGGGATAAGCCCATACGCTCACTGAGTTCTTCTAGAGTGAAGCGATCGCCCGCATTCTCACTCAATTCAGCCTGAGTCTTGGCAGTTTGAAACTTATCCCATCCCTGTACGGTTAGGATCACTCCCCGATAGCGTCTAGTCTTTTGGTTAAGCATCAGAGTTACCTAAAACGAGAAGGAAGCAGTCGCGTCTGGTTCTGCTGCATCACAAAGCCGCATTCAATCGTTGCAACCCCCATGCTGCTGTTCATAGCTGGGTAGCAAGGTTTGATTGACCTTGCCCCGCAATTTATTCCAAGCTGGAATGAGTGCCTCATAATGTTCTGGGTTGACCAGATACAGCGCTTTGCGCAACAGTCAGGCACAATAATGAGACAGAGAGAAGGAGGTTGAATGCCACTTTACTCGATGGATATACGAGAGTAGATTGTCTCAGCCTACGAAGCGGGAAATACCTCAATCCGTAAAGTAGCAAAACGGTTCATGGTCAGTAAAGGGGTGGTGACACGTCTGCTGCACCAGAAAAAGACAACAGGCGACCTCTCGCCCTCGCTGTTGTGCTAAGGCGATCTCATAGCATGAGATGACTGAAACGCCCACTCGTTCGCTGGTTTCTATAATGTTTCGTCAGTGAGATGGAAACCGCTCAATCTCTTGAGTCATCAACCAGAACCAAATGTGGGTATCTAGGACGATTCCTTGAGACATTCCCAGTCCTCTTCATTCACGATCGGACTCACAATGTCACCTAATGTTCTGCCTTTTCCCGCGATCGCAGCAGGAGGCGATCTACGACGTGGAATGTCTTGTGCTTGAGGCTCTGAACCAGCTAAATCAGTAAGACTCAGAGGATGTTTTAAAAGGGTCGTCTTGAGCCTCAAATACGACTCAGTGGTGCAATCTAAAATCCATAAACCCTGATTCTGTCGTAGCGGTCTCTAGGTGGTCTGAGTGGTTGGATACACCCAGGAAGACTTTTAAAACATCCTCTCAGATCATTTTCTGAGTGTTCAACAGTTTTATCTAAAGAAATAGCTTCCTCAAGAATTGTCATAATCACCCGCGCGGATTGAACAGTAGGCTCCTCCGCTAACCACTTCACCTGCCCGTTTTCGTAAATTCCCTCGTAACTTTTCAGCATCGTGATACATCTCCTTATAAGTCCGATCGGGGAACCAATGAATCAAAAGGTTTTCGCTGCTTAGACGGTTGTCTCCCTTTAGAGGGGGCATTAAATAAATTACGGATGAGAATAAACATACTTCCAGCTTCTCCTATGCATTCGCCTTTGGCACTGGTCTGCTAACAGGAGATGGAAGGCTGAAAGCCTCTCTCAACAAGCATCTTCAGGTTTTTAGATATGATTGACTCAAGCTGTTGCTGTATAAGGCTTGTAAAGATTCATCACCGCTTAAGAGACCAGTGCCAAGCCTTGACAGCAACCGATTTGCGGATTCATTCAATGTCATAAATCTCACCTCAGTAATCTGGAATCTGCGTTTTTCAGGCAGATAGATATTCGGCTCGGCCTAGACTGCTGGATTATCCCCTCAAAGGCTTTTCCCTAAAGCTGTTTGCAGCCGGGGTAGGATACTCCGATACTTCTCCAATCGTTGAAAGTCCCGCTCCGTAGGGTGAGCAATGCGGCGAATATTCATGTTATCTGTCATGTCAGCAATTTTGACCCGTAGAGCCATCGGATTATCCATCACCCGTTGGAGATAGGTTTCGTAGTCCTCTCCATCAACTTTAGTGATCGCAGAGATTGCCGCCAGAATTACCTCTGAAAAGCCAGCGGCTGCTAATGCCTCATGGGTTATATCCGAGTCTTCCACGGCATCATGCAGTACCCCGACGATCTTTTGCTCCAGCGGCTCCAGTTGAGCCATGACTCTCAGAGGATGGAAGATATAGGGCTGGCCTGCCTTGTCAACCTGCCCAAC
>NZ_JJML01000072.1 GCF_000775285.1 Neosynechococcus sphagnicola sy1
GCTCGTGCCCCTAAAGGTAAAAGAGCACGGGGTAAGCGCCCCAGCAAGCGAGGTAAACGAGTCTCTACAATCAGTGCAATCAGCCTCAAAACCGTTGTCACTAACGTAAGTATCGTCGGTTCAACCGATGGTTTGACCTTTGAAGCCTTCATTGCTCGCCACCTGGTTCCGAAACTTTGGAAAGGAGCTTGTGTGATTATGGATAACTACTCGATACACAACCATGACACGATCAGAAAGCTGATTGAGGACGTGGGTGCTAAGTTGATTTATTTACCTCCCTATTCTCCAGACTTTTCACCGATAGAAAATTGCTTCTCAAAGATTAAAAATATTTTGCGGACGATTGGGGCACGCAGCTATCCCGATCTCGCTAATGCCATTGAAGACGCTTTTTCTCAAGTATCTTTGGAAAACCTCAAAAATTGGTTCACTCACTGTTGCTACTACGCCTCACAAGAGTGAAAAATGCTATAATACGTTTATATTTACTTTTGAAGTTACCATATATTTCTTCACTAGCTTCGTACAAATTTTGGTTGTTTGAAACGAATTCAATCGAAGGAATAAGCTCTGATAGAACAGGAATAATTTTACTAGGTTCATTTTCTAGTTTTTCGAGCACTAAACCAATAAAGCAGCTGGCGGCATCAGAGGAATCAAGATAGCCGAAATCACGCTTCATTACATAATCGCGCAACCCGAAAATGTAATACTGAAACGCTTTTACAGGCATGAACCTTATTTCATCTGTTCGCTCTATGACATTTAACTTAAAACTCGATTGCATTTCATCATTGGTTTTTCCAAAAAAAACTTTATAAGCATAACTTGCGTCCAGATCTCTTTCGTACCCAAACCATTCTTTATCTGTTGGAAATTTCTTCATATTTACACTTAACGGCTAGCGTCACCGACTGCAAGGGAGTCGAACGAAGCAAAAAGCATCTCGGTCAGTCTGGTGCACGCAGTTGTTAGCCAACGCTGTTGGGAGATCGCCCCCACCCCATCTCTCCCAGCCGCTCTCTCCCACAACCAACGCCATTGTACTCAACCGTTCGCTGAGCAAAAGAAATCTTTCGGGTCTTTTTAACGTTGGCGGAAAACCTTGCTATACCTAACCTTTGGCTTGGGGGCGATCGCACACCCACCATCACCCTTCAACCTACGGTTTGGAAAACCAGCACTTGAAGGCGATCTCACCCTGACATATTTTGGGACGCTGAACACTCACCAATACCGAGGTTGAACTACACCTCTCACTTGTATCGATAACGCTTTCAACGTTTCTGCTTACTGGAGCTTTCACTGTGAAGAATTATCTCGCCAGCGGAATCTTGTTTTGAACTTTATGATTTAATCTCTAAATCTCAATTATTTAAATCATCTCAAGTGGCAGCACAAGATATTATTGTCCATAATTCTTTGGAAGCAGTTGCTGGTTCTACGGCAGATTTTCGAGGCGTTTTTTTGACGAGGCTTGAGAACTTAGGGGATCTGGGCGTGATCTCCGAAAAAGTTCCGGCTGGTCGCCTAGGGATTCCTCATTACCATCGCCAAGGCATTGATATATTCTGTGTTCTTCAGGGAACTGGCGAGTTACTTCTGGCAGACCTGACCTCCGATGGACAGGGCATGACGAATGAACGCCGGATACCTGTTTCAGCTGGGAGTCTCTACGTGGTTCCTGCTGGCATTATCCACAGTCTATCTGCTAGTGCAGACAGCGATTTGGTGTTTATTAATGTTGCCCCGCCTGAACATATCACTACCGATCGACTGTTTCTGAGTCAGTATCTTCAGTCCTAAGCGACAGCTCCTGGTTGGTTGGTAATTGAGACACTAGGGTAGTGCAGCAGGAAGGGGGATAGCAGTGCCAGCAACAGTCCAACCCCGACAATGGCGCGAGCATAGCCATGTTCAAAGTGTTCAATCAATTGCTGGGAGGGGGGGTCTCCATTTGTGCCTGCTCCACAAGTCGAATCACGCGCCGCAACAGACTACTCTCTGGCGGTTGGTGAACTTTGAGGATTAAAGTTCCAGTACTGTTAAGGGTTCCAGCAAAAACCTCATCCCCAATCGTCTTTTCGATCGGAATCGATTCTCCAGTAATCGCTGCTTGATTTTACGAACAGATTCTGCAAGTCCCCAACTATGGCATTTTTGAGCTAGCAGCCGGAATTCTAGAGTTCTATCGCCTCACAAACGCTAAGCGCTATGAACTGGAAGCTGGCACCGAACAGAAACGTTTTTGGATTCCCGAAATGCAACTTTTCTTGGGAGTCTGGCAGGGAAGCCGGGAAAATCGGGATGGCTATTGGCTGCGCTGGTGGGATGAATCAGGGAATTTGCTCCTCTGGGGCACGGAACAAGTTGAGCAAGAGCGCCAACGGACAGAACAGCTAGCCGCCCAACTCCGCGCCGCCGGAATTGAGCCAGATCTATAAACATGAATACGCTTACCATCAAAGAGCTAACGGATGCAGTTGGCAGCGGCATTACTCTCCGGATGGTGCGGCATTATCACCAGTTGGGATTGATGCCATTATTCAGAGCGATCGCCCGGAAACTACCGGCTCTACACTAACCAGGATTTGGATGTGCAACGCCTGCAACGCATTGTGGCACTGAAGCAGCAGGGTTTTCAGTTGTCCCACATTCATAAACTATTGGAAGCGGAACCAGAAGCTGAACAAGCCACGTTGATGGCGCAACTTCAGCAGCAGTACCAAACCATCATTCGTCAAATTACTCAATTACGGCAGACGGCAACGGCATTAGAGGGGCTGTTGGGGCGCGATCGCCATTGTCAAACGACCCAGGCTGAAGTCCTGTCTCAACTCAAGCTCTTGGATGTCGAAACGAAGGCAGGGTTGGGCGGATTAGAAAAACTTTGGTCTGGCCTAGATACTCAGGTTGATGCCCATCCAGAAGCCTTTCAGGAATCGCTGCAATGGCTGTTGCCAGATCTGGCAGATCGATCGGAAATTGAAGTGGATCTGTTCTCTAAACTGGTGCTGGCGTGTGGCGATGTCAGTCTAGTGCCTTTCGTGAAGTTAGGGAATCGGGCGATCGCGGCGGGTCGTGATGCCCTTAAATCTGGCTGCCCGATTGTGGCGGATATTCCGAAGGTTGTCACACTGGATGTGACTGTACCATTTTGCAAAATCGGTATTTTTATCTCACCTGAGAGATTATTTAACGGGCTAGGAGGGATTCGAACCCCCGACACCGTGGTCCGTAGCCACGTGCTCTAGTCCACTGAGCTACAAGCCCCTGTAGAATTTATACTGTATCACACCCTCTAGCGTTCTGTGACAAGTCGATGGCGAAAAAACTAGCCAAGCTTGCATCCAATGTTCCCCAGCTCACACACTTGGATGCCCAAGGTAAAACTCAGATGGTGGATGTTTCTGAAAAGTTACCAACATTACGACGGGCGATCGCCGGGGGACAGGTAAGAATGTTGCCTGCAACCTTTGCCGCCATTCAAGCAGGCAATGCTCCCAAGGGAAATGTCCTGGAGACAGCTAAGGTAGCAGGGATTATGGCGGCCAAGCAAACGGCTCAATTGATTCCCCTCTGTCATCCTTTACCCCTTCACCAGGTAGAGGTTACTATCTCCGCTGATCCTCAACTACCGGGCTATCAGATCCAGGCTGAAGTAAAAACCAAAGCAGAGACCGGTGTGGAAATGGAAGCTTTGACCGCTGTAGCCATTACGGCTCTTACACTCTATGACATGGCTAAAGCGCTGGAGAAATCTATCCAAATTGAAGATATTCGGCTGCTGAGTAAAACCGGTGGCAAATCTGGCGACTACCAGGCTTGAGCATTGAGGAGTCCAATCACCTAGGTTCAATAGCAAATTGGGTAGTGCTACGCAAGTAATGATGCGTTGTAGTAATGAATGAAATAGAACTGTCGTCCGCAATCATGGCATTTGAACCGTTGTTTCCCATTGTGGATGTGACCATTCTTGACCCTGTGGGAAGAGGCACCACTAGGACAGACAGGCATAGGAGCACAACACCGTGAAACTCTACTTCTCCATCATTACATCTTGAGCACTACCCCAGCTTCATCAGTACTTAACACTGGATTCCGTAGATTTTGCCTGGTTTATCACTTGATTACAACGCCATACTGAGTAATGGTGAGTACTTATCTCTGCCCCAGAGCCATGTATCAGTGCATCTGTGAATGAAGGAATTGCTGCCATGAGCAATGTTTCTTTGAACATCGTGTGAATGAAGGAACCACTGCCATGAGCTTTGAAGAGCGCCGAGGCTATTACGAGAAACAAGTGATTGAGCACCGTCGCAGGGTACAAATTCATACCACTGACCATAACACGGTGATTCAGGGAATCATTTTCTGTGGAGAAGGGAGTGAGTTTGATGGCCGACTTTCAGATTTGCTCAATGACCCGCGGGCCTTTATTCCCGTCACCGATGTTTCGATATTTTTTGCGGGCAAGCTCATGACCCGCAATGCGTTTATGTGTATCAACAAACAGGCGATCGCCTTCGTGATTGAAATTGAAGAAGCACCCATTCCTCAAACAATCCCCCAAACAATTCCCCAGGCAATTCCCCAGGCAATTCCCCACACTGCCCAGACCATGAGACGATGAGTACCCCCGCTGTCCCCTGGGGGGCAAATCCCACGCTCAGACTGGATCCCCCTAGTTATAAATAGACCCATCCGGCATTAATGCTCCCTGCAAATTGACCCGTTTGAGAACTGCTTCACTCAAATCCGCCTCACTCAAATCCGCTTCACTCAGAATTGCGCCTCCCAATTTTGCCCCCCAGAGATTGGCAATATTCAAATCTGCCTCACTGAGATTGGCACCTCGAAGATCCGCCCCATGGAGGTTAGCGCCTCGGAGATTCGCCCCACTCAAATCAACGCCCCAGAGATTGGCAGCATTCAGATCCACCTCACTTAGATTGGCACCCCGCAGACTCACCCCGGTGAGTAAGGCATCGTGTAGATCTGCACCCCGCATATCCGCCCCACTCAGATCCGCCCCGGTCATATCTACCTGACTCAGATCCGTGCCCCGCAGATTCGTCCAACTGAGGTTGGTACCACTGAGATTGGCACCGCTGAGGTTGCAGCCCCGAAGATTGGCACCACTGAGATCGACTCCATGCAGAATTGCCCCCGCTAAATCTGCACCACTGAGAATCGCCCCTTGCATGCTGACTCCCGTTAAGTTGGTCTGGATGAGGGTAGCACCCCGCAGAATTGCTTCGCTGAGATTCACCCCATTTAAGTTAGCTCCACTCAAGAAAGCCACGCTCAGGTTGGCACGGCTGAGATTGACACCACTGAGGTTGGCATCGGATAGATCCGCACCGCTGAGGTTGGCACCCACCAGTTTGGCTTGGGTCAGATCAATCCCCATTAAGTTCACCCCACGGAGATTTACGCCACTGAGATCGGTGTTGGCAAGATTGGCTCCCTGGAGGCTGATACCTGTGAGGTCGGAGCCACTCAGGTTGACTCCCCCGAGGTTCGCCCAGTTGAGATCAGACCTTACTAGGATTACCCCCCGCAGGATTACCCGGGTGAGATCGGCACGGTTGAGGCAAATACCAGTGAGGTTGGCACCGCTGAGGGATACCCCTGTCAATTTGGCCTCATTGAGATCGGCACGGGTGAGATTGGCTTCTGTGAGGTTGGCGCGGGTGAGGTTGGCTTCCCCTAAGTCGGCTCCGGTTAAATTAGCGCCGGAAAGGTTTGCCCAGCTCAAGTCTGTACCCCGCAGAAACGCCCCCACTAATTTGACCCGACTCATGTTAGCGCCGATCAGCTTCGTGCCGCTGAGGTTAGCCCCGCTGAGGTTGGCCCCGCTGAGGTTGGCTCCGCCCAGGTTGGACTCACACAACAGGGACCGACTTAAATCAATCCCCACCAGGGTTGCCTCGATCAGCGTCAGCCCACTGACATCTGCTTCGTGAAAATCTCGCTCTCCCGCAGCATGCCGCCTCAATAAGTTTTGAGCATCCATTGCGTGCCTCGCAACTATTTGAACACCGGGGTTCCTGATTTTTTCGTTTATTTATGAATCTTCTGTGAAGTTGAAGCGGTAGTGTGTGATCTGGTTCACAATATCACAGGCAATCCGGCGGTTTGGCAGGTCTCTCCTCCGTAGAATTCAGGAAGATCTGTACTTCAATGTCCCATCGATTGCGACAATGGATGCAGGACTGAGCCAGCGCTGTTGATTGCTGTCGTAGCCAGGAGGTCAGATGTCTAACACACTGAGAAGCCAAGTTATCACCCAGGGCGTTCAGCGATCGCCGAATCGGGCAATGTTAAGGGCGGTTGGTTTTGGCGATCAGGATTTTTCTAAGCCCATTGTTGGTATTGCCAATGGGTTTAGTACGATTACCCCCTGCAATATGGGTCTGGATGGACTGGCAAAGCGAGCGGAGATAGGAATTCGGGCGGCTGATGCCATGCCCCAAATGTTCGGCACGATCACCGTCAGCGATGGCATCTCCATGGGGACGGAGGGGATGAAGTATTCCCTGGTCTCGCGGGAGGTGATTGCCGACTCGATTGAAACCGCCTGTAATGCCCAGAGCATGGATGGCGTGCTGGCGATTGGGGGTTGTGACAAGAATATGCCCGGTGCGATGATTGCCATGGCACGGATGAATATTCCCGCCAGTTTTTGTTTATGGAGGTACCATTAAGCCCGGCCATCTAGCGGGAGAAGATTTAACCGTCGTCAGTGCCTTTGAGGCCGTGGGGCAGTACAGTGCTGGACGCATTGATGACGTGCGACTCCTGGCGGTGGAGCGTCATGCCTGTCCCGGTGCGGGTTCCTGTGGGGGCATGTATACCGCGAACACCATGTCCTCTGCCTTTGAAGCCATGGGGATGAGCTTGATCTACTCCTCAACCATGGCAGCTGAGGATGCCGAGAAAGCCGACAGTACTGAGCAGTCAGCCCTAGCGTTGGTGTCAGCGATTCGCAAACAGATCTTACCCCGTCAGATTCTCACGCGCCAAGCCTTTGAGAACGCGATCGCCGTGATTATGGCAGTCGGGGGGTCTACTAATGCGGTGCTGCATCTATTGGCGATCGCCGATGCGGCGGGGGTTCCCCTAGCGCTGGATGACTTTGAAACCATTCGTGCCCGTGTCCCGGTGTTGTGTGATCTCAAACCCTCAGGACGTTATGTAGCGACGGATTTGCACCAAGCGGGGGGCATTCCCCAAGTGATGAAAATGTTGCTGGTGCATGGCTGTCTCCACGGCGAGGCCCTGACCATCACTGGACAAACCATCGCCGAAGTCCTGGCCAATATTCCAGACACCCCCCGTCCCGATCAAGATGTGATTCGTCCCTGGAATCACCCCCTTTATCCCCAAGGGCATCTGGCAATTCTGCGGGGTAACTTGGCAACGGAAGGTGCGGTTGCCAAAATCACCGGGGTGAAAAAGCCCCAGATTACAGGGCCTGCCCGGGTGTTTGAGTCCGAAGAATCCTGTTTGGAAGCCATTCTTGCAGGTAAGATTCAGGCCGGAGACGTGATTGTTATTCGCTATGAAGGCCCTAAAGGGGGGCCGGGGATGCGGGAAATGCTCGCTCCTACTTCTGCCATTATTGGGGCAGGTCTGGGGGATGCCGTCGGCTTGATTACCGATGGGCGATTTTCTGGTGGTACCTATGGAATGGTGGTCGGCCATGTGGCTCCCGAAGCAGCCGTTGGCGGCACCATCGCCCTGATTCACGAGGGCGACTCGATTACCATTGACGCTCCGGCTCGGCTACTGCAACTCAATATCTCCGATGCCGAACTGGAGCAGCGGCGATCTGTTTGGCAACCGCCAGCTCCCCAATACACCCGTGGGGTACTGGCAAAGTATGCCCGGCTGGTTTCCTCTAGCAGTATAGGAGCGGTCACCGATCATGACTGACGACAGAGGCATCATCTGAGAGGATGTTTTAAAACGTTTTTTGGGTCAGATTTTATGCTAACTGCCTCACCATGATTCGTATCATGGCCAGGTAAATAAATGTCTCCGAAGTTTCTGGCCATAACTCATAGTCTCGAACCAATCGACGGTACCCCATGAGCCAGCCAAATGTTCGTTCAACAACCCACCTTTTTTTCAGCAATACGAACCCTTTGGTTTGCTCTGGTCGCAGCACAACCTCCACAATCCACCGACAAACATCCATCACCCACATCAGGAATGGATTACCGTCAAAACCGCCATCGGCCCAAATCGTATGCAGTCGCGATACCCCTTGACCCATCTGTTTCACCTGTTGGAGTACCTGTTTAGCCCCCTCTCGTTCGGGTACACTCGCGGCAGTCACCAAGACCCGCAACAGCAATCCCAGGGTA
>NZ_JJML01000073.1 GCF_000775285.1 Neosynechococcus sphagnicola sy1
CCACGGATCGGGGGTTCTTCACTTCCCGATTCAGGAGTACCAGGGGCGAGATGCCCATCCAGGCATAAACTTCTTGCTCTTCTGCGGTCATCTCTACTGCAATTACTTCCCGAGGCTCCCGTTCCCCTGGGGGTCTGGTAGGCTCCGGTGTTCTTGCTTCATTGCCCGTGCTATCCAGCGATCGCCGGGTTGTCCGGTGTCGCTCGGAACGCCCCTTTTTCGTCGGGATGAGATCGTCCGGCGGGGGGGTGAGTTCTGGAACCCCCTCTCGCTCCGGCTCTTCCCAGGAAGCACCCCGAGGTGTCACCGATTCCTTGGGATAACTGCGCTCTCGACTGGGACTCTCAATGGGGGATCGCCCCACCGTGGGCAGTGACTCTCTCCCCTCCGATAGTTGCGGCTTCCCTGTCTCGCTGCCCAGGGGACGGCGACGGCGACGGCGACGGTTATTGCCACCTCCACCCCGCTCTTGATAACTGGGATGGTTTAACAGTTCGGGTTCTAAGCCATCAAAGTCAGTATCTAGGTCACTCCCCTCTCCTCGCCCTTCTAAATTGGGAGCCGATTCAGCAGGATCCGGCAGGTGCAGTCGTCCCCGATCTAAGCTGCGGAGATCGCGCACATCTCGCGACGTTGCGGTGGCACGGGCTCGGGCACGACTACTGCTTTCTCTCAGGGGGTTCTCCTTCCGGAGCCCGAAACTCAGCATCACTCCCCGACTCAAAGGCATCGCTACCGAGAGAGTCGCGATCGCTTTCACTCCCATGTCCGCTACCGGGCAAATGCACCAAATGCCCTAGGCCGTTACAGGCTGGGCAAGTACGACCAAATAATTCATAGATATTTTGACCCTGGCGCTTGCGGGTGAGTTCGACCAAGCCTAATTCTGTGAGCTGGGCAATTTGAGGTCGGGACTTATCGGTCTTGAGCGCCTTGTTAAAGTGTTCCAAGAGTTGCAGTTGATCACGACGGGTGTCCATGTCGATGAAGTCTACAATGATTACCCCGGCAACATTTCGCAATCGCAGCTGACGGGCAATTTCAGTGGCAGCTTCGAAGTTTGTCCATAAAACCGTCTCCCGTGCCGTTGCCGAACGGGTGAAGGAACCAGAGTTGACATCGACCACCGTCAATGCTTCCGTGGTTTCAATAATGATGTACCCCCCCGACGGTAGATCAACACGGGGTTTTAAGGCCTCACGAATGGCAGCGTTCACCCGGAAGTACTCCAGAACCGAACCACGCTCCTTATGGTGATCGACTAACACACCCTGGGGAGCCTTACCACCACTCCAACTCATTAAATGCTGTTTGACCCGCCTTACCCCTGTGGAGGAATCTACCACAATGCGATTAACATCGGCGTTGTAGGTGTCTCGCAGCACCCGTTGAATAAAGTCGTCATCTCGATTCAATAGCGCTGGTGCCCGGGTGGAACTGGCTTCTTGGAGAATGTTTTCCCACTGCCGTTGCAGGGTTTCTAAATCTTCAATAATGGCTTCTTCCGCCATACCTTCGGCTTCCGTTCGCACCACCAACCCCATGCCCGCGGGTTTAATCAAAATTGCCAAGGCTCGCAGGCGATTGCGTTCATTTTCGTTGCGAATCCGCCTCGAGAGATTCACCCCCCGCCCATAGGGCATCAAGACTAAATAACGACCGGGAAGGGAAATATCCCCCGTGAGACGGGGACCCTTGTTGCCGGTGGGTTCTTTCATCACCTGCACCAGCACCTTTTGTTGCGGTGCCAGGAGTTCGGTAATCGCTCCGGTACGCTTGAGGCGGAGCGGGCCTAAATCCGAGACATGGATAAAACCGTTGCGTTCACTATCGCCAATGTTGACGAAGGCAGCATCAATCCCTGGTAAGACATTTTCTACAATTCCGTAGTAAATATCGCTGATTTGATGGCTTCCCTTGGCGACAACGAGTTCCTGGATTTGATCTTCTGAAAAGACGGCAGCAATGCGATGTTGCTCAGCGATAATAATTTGCTTCGACATTCAATTTCCTCAAAAATTTGCAGCGAACAGGACACAATTCCTGTGCGTTTTGC
Source organism: Neosynechococcus sphagnicola sy1 (assembly GCF_000775285.1). Lineage (NCBI taxonomy): Bacteria > Bacillati > Cyanobacteriota > Cyanophyceae > Neosynechococcales > Neosynechococcaceae > Neosynechococcus > Neosynechococcus sphagnicola. The sequence continues at coordinate 2,057 of NZ_JJML01000073.1, forward strand.
GCTGTCACTGGCCTCAGTTCTACCTGGCGTTGAGCTGTTAAGTTCACTGAGAAAAACCTATGGAATCATCGCCCTGATTGAATCAGAGTCCAGCACCTTCAGAATGGTTGGATAGGAAGAAGCCGTAGAACTAGCCATCATCAAGAGCTAGTCTTGAGCAGTCAAGCGCTCATCCGAACTCGGCGCTGAAGTCTTACACAAAAATGAACAAAATAGCAGGCAGAAGGCAGTTACACTCAGCATTCAGTGCTGGTTCACTCAGCAGCAACCCTGAGGCACTTGATCTGCGATCGCTCCTTTATGTGAAGCATTATAGCGCGCAATGGGAGTTGCGCCACTGTTCTCACGGCAACCTCTAGACTGGCTCTGTCCCTGAGGTGGGAGCGCCTTCAGTCCCTAAGGCGACGGTTTCAGCCAGTAATAATTGACGGCGATGCACCTGATGGAGCTGAAATTCTCGTTGAGAAACCCGCTCCAACATCGTGATCAGATGCTCGGGTCGGAATAGGGTGCCATCGTTGCGACAACTACCGACATACTGCAGCACTGCGGTTTCAGCCATACCTTCAACCACTTCCAGAGTAAATAGGCGATCGCGGAGGTTAATGGCCTGCGGCTTCCCCGATTTGGTTATGTGATCGATCCAAACCTCCGTGACAGTCAGGATGGCATTGACCCATGGTTGCCACTCGGCTGGCGATGTCTCTCCGTCGGTTGGGGGTTGCACCCTCACCGTAATCTCGTACTCGGCCTGGGTCAATAGTTGGGTGGCTGCTGGCGCTTTCAAGTCCACAACGGCAGTGTGATATAGGGGAATCTCCGCCGGAAGTTGCGCTGCCAACTGAGTTTGAAATATTTCTGGGGGCATGGCGGTCGTGAGTTCAAAATCCACCAATTCACCGGAGCTGGTGGCTCCTAGGGGCAGGGCGCTGGCAAAGGCCAGCCGTGGGGTGGGATGAAAGCCGTTGCTAAAGCCGATGGGGAGCTTGGCTCGCCGCAGGGCGCGGTCAAAGAGGCGCAAGAGATCTAAGTGACCCACCAACGCCATATCCCCCTGTTTCCCAAACCACACCCGCAAGCGCTGCACCCGCTGGGGTTCTATGGCAGAACTCCCTAAAAAAGCAGGGATGGGAGGCGGTGCAATAACAATGTTGTGCCCAAAGTCAGACCCACAAACCCCGCAATGGGAGCAACCGTCAAAGGAGCAGTCCGGGACGATGGCTGCTGCCAAAGCCCGCTCTAGGTCAGCCTGGAGCCATTGTTTATCAATGCCAGTATCCAGATGATCCCACGGTAGCGGGGCATCCAAGGGGGGAGGGCCTGATGTCATCTCAGCTCCAGGGGACGGGAAGAGATTCCATTCCCCCTGTTCAACCAGACGGTACTTCCAGGTGAGTCCCGACTCTGCGATTGCCTGGGTCCAAGCAGCAAAGGCGCGATCAGTGCTCTCCCACCAGGAATCCATGCCAGCACCGAGTTCCCAGGCTCGCTGCACTACGGTACCCAGACGGCGATCGCCCCGACCGACAAAATCCTCCATCGCCGAAATCCGGACATCGGTGAAATTAACTTTCAGACCCCGCAGGTAGCGAAACTCTTGACGCAGTAAGTTTTGTTTGCGCTTAAACTCCGTCGTGGAAACGGAGTGCCACTGAAACGGGGTATGGGGTTTGGGGGTGAAATTAGAAATAGTGAGGTTAAAACTCAAGGGCTTACGACCCCGTTGGCTGCATTCCTGCTGGAGCCAGCGCACCGTTTCGGCAATCCCAACGACATCGGTATCGGTTTCTCCGGGGAGGCCAATCATAAAGTAGAGTTTGATGCGATCCCAACCCTGTTCATAGGCTGTTTTCACCCCCCGCAGCAGTTCCTCGTTACTCAAGCCTTTATTGACAATATCCCGGAGTCGTTGGGTGCCAGCCTCGGGGGCAAAGGTTAGCCCCGCTTGGCGGTTGCCCCCCAGCATCTGGGCAATATTTTCATCAAACCGATCCACCCGCTGACTGGGCAGGGAGAGGGAAATTTTCTCCTCCCGCAACCGATTTCTCAGCTCGATCCCCACCGCTGGCAGGGCCAAATAGTCGGAGCAACTTAAGGACAGCAGCGACAGCTCATCATATCCCGTGGCCTCTAACCCCTGCTCAACGGCAGCAATCACCTGTTCTGGTTCCACATCCCGAGCGGGGCGGGTGAGCATCCCTGGTTGACAGAAGCGACAACCTCGGGTACAACCGCGACGGACTTCAATCACCAACCGATCATGCACCGTCTCCACATAGGGTACCAACCCCACGGAGTAGGCGGGGATTGGAGTGGCAACTCGTCGTAATACCCGTTGGGGGACATCAGCACGGTGTGGGTGCACAGAACCATCTGCGGCCATGGTATAGAACTGCGGTACATAGACCCCCGGTACCTGAGCGAGATCGAGTAACAGCGCCTCTCGACTTAACCCGGATGCCTGACCCAATTCCAGAACCAGACCAATTTCGGGCAACAGTTCTTCGCCGTCACCGAGGGCAATAAAGTCAAAAAAGTCTGCATAGGGTTCTGGATTCGAGGTCGCTGTCTGCCCCCCCCGCAAACACCAAGGGATAGTGGGGTTGGGATGCCGTCTCACTGCTCCACGCCGCTGTTGCCCGCTGCTGCCAGGTGAGGGGAATGCCTGCCAGATCCAGGGTTTCCAGAATATTTGTGGCTCCCAGCTCATAGCTCAAGCTGAAACCCACGATGTCGAAGTCGGTCAAGGGGCGACGGGATTCAACGGCAAATAACGGGGTTTGGGTCGCCCGGAGTTTGGCAATGAGATCAGCAGCCGGAAGGTAGGCGCGATCGCAGAGTTGGCGGGGTTGGGTGTTGAGAATTTTGTAGAGAATCTGATGCCCCAGGTTAGAGGCCCCCACCTCGTAAATTTCTGGATAGGTCAGTGTCCACCGCACCGTTGCGGTGTCCCAGGGTTTGTGAGCTGCTCCCAATTCATTGCCCAAGTAGCGAGCAGGGCGCGCAATATCGGGAGTTAACAGTGTTTCAATGGCAACAACCACAGTCAGATCCTTGCAGTTTTTAGGTTAAGGGTTGAATACAGGCTTGTACCAGCGCCGCGACATCGGTCAACGGCCAGATGGGCGTTGCTAAGTCCCGGCTTAACTGTTCAACCGTCAGATCATCCAGAAAGCAAGTATCCCCTGCTTTCAACATCAGAGCCGGCAGGAGAATCCCCTGCCCCAGATTCCGCCCCTGTAAGCCCAACTGTAAATCATGGCCGGTCAACAGTCCGGTGACGGTGATCGATTGTCCCCAATAATCACTGCGGAGAGCTGCTAATTCTACCGTTAACCCTTTGACTTGATTCAACCGTTCGAGGATGGGTTGAAACGCCTGTTCCACCGCATTGCCCACGACCCAGGTCAATCGCCGGGGAGGCGAGATCGCCGCTGGCAGGGTTGGGGCAACGGCCTGAAATTGCTTGAGAAACTGGCGAATTGAGCCGACACCATTGCCAATTTGGGGATAGTCTTCGTAATGGCTTTCTGGGGGTAGCGCTTCGCCAGCAATCAGAAACCATTCATCGGCTAACCAGGCAAACAGGGTGCCGAGTTGCTGCTGAAACTGCTGTTGTAGCGATCGCACCTGTTGAATCACCGCCTTGGCTTCAGCGGGGGTTACGGGGACAAGCTCATCAACCTCCGGGCGAAACCGGGTTAATCCCACAGGAACCACGGCAACGGAAGCAACGGTTGGCAGATCGGCGGTATAAAACTGGGCTAAGTCCAAGAGGGTCTGCTGTAAATGTTTACCATCATTGATCCCAGGACAGAGCACCACCTGGGCATGAATCTGCAATCGCTGGGCTTGGAACCAGCGCAGTTGCTCCAAAATTTGTCCAGCCCGAGGATTCTTCAGCAGCCGCGATCGCACCGCTGGCTCCGTCGCATGCACCGAGACATACAGCGGCGACAGGCGCATTTGGGCAATTCGCTGCCACTCTCGCGGGGAGAGGTTGGTGAGGGTGAGGTAGGAACCATAAAGAAAACTCAGGCGATAATCATCATCCTTCAGGTAAAGGGTTTGACGTTTCCCAGGGGGCTGCTGGTCAATAAAGCAAAAGGGACAGTGATTGTTGCACTGGATCAGGCCATCAAACAGGGCAGATTCAAACTCTAGACCCAGATCGGCATCATAGTCCTTCTCCAATTGCAGGTGATGGAGATGACCAGCGGCATCTAATACCTCCAGATCCAGTACCTCATCGGCACACAAAAACTGGTAGTCAATCAAGTCTCGGGGCTGTTGTTGATTAATGCTCACCAGGCGATCGCCCACCTCAAAGCCAACTTCAGCGGCGATCGACCCTGGTAAGATCGCCGTTATTAAGGCTGGACGAATGGTACTTTCACTCATCTGGGTCTGTCATCACTGGACGCTCATTTAAGTTCTGGGTGTTGGCAGACATCCGCTGAGGGGATGGCCAACCGATTAATGGCGGCAATCAATTGGTATAAACGACCGAGGCTGCGCTGGTCGAAGGATAAAATCAGTCGGGGCAAATCCGTAGTTTCATCTCGCGATTCCTGGGGTAGAGCCACACTTTTTTCAATTCGACCTTGCAGCAGAATATCTCCAAAGTCCTGATTTAACTGATCCACCGCCGCATCCGGCAGCTCTGATTTCAGGCGAATCACCAGTTGATCGCCCACGTAGCGACTGGAATGATAGAGCCGATAAAAATTCGTAATTGCACCGCAGGCGACGGCTAAGTCATCCGTCAGGGTGTAAAGACTCATGTCTGCGGGACTGATGAGCTTACGGGCGAGTAAATGCTCGTGGATATAGGCGTTCCAACCCTGCCAATAGGTACCTCCGGGTCGATCCACCAGCACCAAGGGCACCGGTGCTGACTTCCCACTTTGACTCAGGGTCAGACATTCAAAGGCTTCATCTTGGGTGCCAAACCCACCGGGAAATAGAACTAAAGCATCGGATTCCCGGAGAAAGAACAGCTTACGGGTAAAGAAATATTTGAAGGCAATTAGCTTGGGATCATCTCGAATATAAGGATTGGCATCCGGTTCATAGGGGAGCTGAATGCTGAGACCAAAGGAATTGCCGGGGCCAGCTCCGTGATTTGCTGCCTGCATAATGCCACCCCCTGCCCCCGTCATCACCATAAAACCTTGCTGGGTCGCGTAATGGGCAAACTCAGCAGCTAATTGATATTCGGGGGTCTCTGGCTCAATGCGCGCGGAACCGAAAATGGCGATCTTCCGAATGTGCCGGTAGGGATAGAAGGCTTGGAAGGCTCCCTCCATATCTTGGAGACAGGCATTTAAAATTTTCCAATCCAGGCGATCAATCTCAGCTCTGGCAATCCGAGCGATCGTGCCGAGTGCCTGCCGCACCAGGTCTCCATGGGGTAAAGAAGCCAGCTGTTCCAGCAGCATTTCGATATCTTCCTGGAAAAAATCAGCAGCCGTGGGGGGAAAGGAGCTAACCATGAGTACCCACAAGGATCAAGATTTCAATTCTACTCAGATTGGGGGAGTCCTATCCCCGGTAGCGGTTTATTCCGGTTTGGGGAAGCGAGGGTTGTTGGCGGCGCTGCTCCAGAGGCATTATGGCACCCAAAATAGATTCGCCCAGGGGATGAACCTGGGCGAATCACAGAACCTGGCATAACAAATTCGAGCCGGGAGACAGATGTCTCAAAGATACTTCTCCAACGTACTAGCCAATGTACTCTTGGGGACAGCACCCACGACCATGTCCACCCGCTGGCCCCCTTTGAAGATCATCAGGGTCGGAATACTACGAATACCATACTGACTAGCAACGCTAGGGTTGTCATCTGTATTAACTTTCACAACTTTTACTTGACCGTCATACTGTTGGGCGATTTCATCCACAACAGGTGCTACCATTCGGCAGGGACCACACCAAGGAGCCCAAAAATCAACTAAAACAGGAATTTCACTTTCAAGTACTTCTTGCTTAAACGTAGAGTCTGTAACTTGTGCGGCTACTGACATGCCTAGAGATCCTTGCCACTATCGTTTTCCAAGATTCTAACATAGCGAAAACACAGCCCTCTTGCTGAGAAGACGATACATTTAGACACAATCCTCGAACCATTGGGGGTGTCTTCTCTTGAAGATCCAGGATGATTCTCTGGATCTTGAGAATCGCGTTTCAATAAGAAACCGCCCCAGCGATCGCTGGGGCGGAGTGTGGTGTGAGGAGTGAACGGAAACATTTTGTCTCCGCCACTTCTATTGTAAGTGCCCCCCAGAAAATTGTGAGCAACCCATGGATGGGAATGCCTGAAAAGTCACCTTAAAGATTTCTGTATCCGTTGCTGGGGAGGCAAATGTTGAGGTAATTCAGTCCTGCCAAGGGGCATTTCAGTTGCTAAATAGCCTAGGTATCAATATCAGAGACACCCTTAAAAAAATCAGCAGGACTACCTCCAAATGTATGAACTTGAACTTTGCTGACAAAATCCGGTGAGTTTATTCAGTACCTGAAATCAGCCAGCACAGCTGCTAGCAGAAACCCATAGGTTGCGGACAGTCTCTGAACAATTGTCCGAGACAATAGCTGCAATTAGAGATAGATATCCCACAACAGGGAGGGATATCTGTTGGTGCTTCAACCTCCTGCCATCGATTGCTGCCAGCCGGATCGAGCCTGTGGCTATTTGCCCATGCCCAGTTGTTGTGCCTTCTGGTAGACCTTGCCTTCTGTCAGTAACGACGGGGCGATGACAATGTCTACCTGTTGCATTTCCTGGAGGTTTTTGGCTCCCAGAGTGCCCATACTGGTTCGGAGTGCTCCCAGAAAGTTATGGGTGCCATCATCTAATTGGGCTGGCCCCCGCAGAATTTGCTCCAAGGTGCCAGTGGTACCGACTCGAATCCGGGTGCCACGGGGGAGGACGGGGCTAGGGGTTGCCATGCCCCAGTGATAGCCCCGACCGGGGGCTTCCTGAGCCCGCGCAAACGGGGAACCAATCATCACAGCATCCGCGCCACAGGCGATACATTTACAGATATCGCCCCCGGTGATCAGTCCGCCATCGGCAATGATCGGCACATACTGCCCGGATTCTCGGTAATACTCATCCCGTGCCGCAGCACAATCGGCGATCGCACTGACTTGCGGAACCCCAACCCCTAAGACACCCCGAGAGGTGCAGGCAGCTCCGGGGCCAATCCCCACCAGCACCCCAGCACCTCCGGCTTTCATCAAGTTGAGGGCAACTTCGTAGGTGACACAGTTACCCAAGACAACGGGGATGGGCATCTCTTGGCAAAACTGGGCCAGGTCAAGGGGAACCACCGACTCCGGCGAGAGATGGGCGGTAGACACCACCGTTGCCTGAACAAAAAACAGATCTGCACCCGCTTCGACCACCACCTGGCCATACTTGGTGGCTCCGACGGGGGTGGCGCTCACCGCAGCAATTCCTCCTTGATCCTTGATTTCGCGAATCCGCTGCGTGATCAGTTGCGGTTGAATCGGTTGAGCGTAGAGTCTTTGCATCAAGGGCACAAATTCACTGGGGCCAACGGAGACAATTTGATCCAGTATCGGGCGAGGGTTCGCATAGCGGGTTTGAATCCCTTCCAAATTCAAAACCCCTAAAGCTCCCAGCTGGGATAGCTGCACGGCCATGGTGACGTCTACGACACCGTCCATCGCACTGGCAATAATCGGAATTTCTCTTTCCAGATTTCCCAAACGCCACTGGGTGTCTGCCAGACTTGGATCCAGGGTGCGGAGTCCAGGAACTAGCGCAATTTCATCAATTCCATATGCTCTGCGAGCGGTTTTGCCGCGCCCAATTTGAATGTCCACGCTTCCACTTCCAAGACTACTGAGCTATTTCAGCTAGCCTATCAAATTGAGGGCAGAATTGCCTGTAGGCAAGGCGATCAACTTTCCTCATCCGCTTTTCCCTGGTTGAGTTGGTATGTTAAGATGTTTCTTCTGAGCGTTTTCTGAATCCCAGGCTGTTGGAGAGAATTTTTCCGCTCTCATTATTGTCCAGCCCATCGTTTCGCTTGAGGTAAACATGGCTAAACGCCGCAACCAAAAAAACGAAAAAGCCCTTCGTAACCAAGCCTACGCCCGCAAGTTTCGCAAACGAACCAATACCTCCCGCTTCGGCAGGAGACGGATGGGGCCAGATAACCGAGCCGAAGACTCCGAGATGGAGCAGAACGAGAACAGTGATAAGGATACTGGCGCTGCTGGTCTCTAAGCGTTGCTTAATCCAGTGATCTTGAATGTTCTCCAATCTCAAGAGAATGTCCTCCAATCTCAAGAGCTCTGAGGTTAATAGCCTAAGGTCTTGGCAACGGCCAAGCCAGAAATTAGAGCAGCAGCAATATGATTACCGCCACACCAGTCGCCACAGCAGATGATCGGCATTGGTGTGGTTGTTTTTATTAAATGGGGAGTGGGAACGGAGGTTATAGAATCGCGATCGCTCAATGGCAGCTTGGCTGGGACATAGATCATAATTTGACAATAGTAGAATAGCGAACAGTAGATAAAAATCTCCAGTTGGGGAGGATGGCATTTGTGGATGAACTGAGAGCCGCCCTTGAGTTGGCTACAGAGGAAGAGTTGCAAGAATTGACAACCGTACTCTTCAGTCGCCGCTTTAATCCCCTGGACTACCTCCAGGTTCCCGAGCCGATTGTGGTACAAAGTCAAGACCGGGAGTCCTGGTTAACGGCGCTGGAGCAGCGATTTCGCTTCTTGGCTGCCGATGGGGTGACGGTGTTGCGGGGCAAAGCAGGTCAGATTACCTATCGTCAAGCGTTGATCCAGGTTTGCCGATATCTCAAGATTGTCTACTCGGAAGTATTGTCAACCACTGACTTGGAAGCCGAGATTTTTCTAAATCTCCTCAGTCGTACCTGGAAGCACATGCCGCGATCGCAAAAAGCTGCACTGACCCAGCGGGTTCAAGGTACCCTGATGCAGTCCACCGCCACCCAACAACTGCCCCTGAGTTTGCACCAAGACCCGATTGGGTTGCTGATTAAGGGAGGGGGTGCCCTGGCCGTTAGTTCCGTTCTCCGTGGGGTGATTCTGCGCCAGATTGCCCGTCAGTTTGCCCTCCACTGTGCTACCTATCAGGTGGCTCAGGAGACGCTTCGCGGGGGAGCAGTGGTGGCTGCCCAAATCCACAACCAGGTAGCGCTGCAAACTGCACGGCGCAGTATGACCATGACAGCCGCACGCTACGGGGCGGTGCGAGGTCTGTTTGCTGTGTTAGGGCCAGCGCTGTGGGCCTGGTTCTTTGCAGATCTAGGTTGGCGGGCGATCGCCACCAATTATGCCCGCGTCATCCCCACAATCTTTGCCTTAGCGCAGATTCGTCTGACCCGATCTGACTGTTTTGAACCCGCCTGATGCCAGGGAAGCTATCAACCCGCCTCCTAGATCCCTGGAGCTGGATTCAGGGAGGATTGGGGTTCCTGGTGTTCAGTCCCCTGCTGGGAGCCGTGGGTCTGGTCGTTGCGGCGGGTCTAATCTGGCAGCAACATTACAACACCTTGATACGCCGTTCCCTCTGGTGGGGATTTGCCGCTTGGGGACTTGGGCTGGTGATCACAGCCTGTTTTGCCGTTCATCCCCAAGATGCCTTCCTGGGCTTGTTTAATTTTTTACCCTTCATTGGGGTATTTGCAGCGGTTCGTATCCAGCTCCAGACCCCAGAGGCGTTGCGACGCATTACCTGGATTCTGGTGTTGACGTCCGCCCCTGTTGTCATCCTCGGTCTAGGGCAACAATTTTGGGGTTGGGCTGGCCCCATCCACCTGGGGTTGCTAATTAACTGGTCTCTGGAGGCCACGGGGAACCCACCGGGTCGGATGTCATCGGTGTTTGACTATGCCAATGTGTTTGCTAGTTACCTGGTGATCACCTTCACCCTTACCTTGGGGCTGGGGATTGACACCTACGCAGCTCCCCAAACTAATGACCTGGGACGGCGACTCCGCCTGTTATTACTGGTCTGGATTGGCATTGGCAATGGCATGGCGCTGATCTTTACTAATTCTCGCAATGCCTGGGCGATCGCCCTTTTAGTCTGTCTGGCCTTTGGGGTCTATTTAGGGTGGCGCTGGCTCTTGGGGATTGTCAGCTTGATCGCCGCAACGATCTGGGGGGCTGCCTTCGCCCCATCGCCCTGGCAACAATGGTTACGATGGCTGGTTCCTGCGTTCTTTTGGGCACGGCTGACGGATCAACTTTATCCTGATCGTCCGGTGGCCCAGCTGCGAACCACCCAATGGCACTTTGCCTGGACCTTAGCAACCCAACGCCCCTGGACAGGATGGGGACTGCGCAACTTTACCGCCCTCTATGAGCAACAAATGCATCTGTGGTTGGGACATCCCCACAACTTGTTCCTGATGCTGGCCGCAGAAACCGGGATTCCCTCTGCAATGGCGCTGTTTGCATTGGTGGGCTGGCTGGTGATTCAAGCGTGCCAGTACTTGGGACAGAAGTTGGGATCCTACCGCGATCGCCGCTTACTCTTTACTTACCTGGTGGCTTTTCTGGCGATCGCCCTGTTTCACAGCCTCGACATCACCCTATTTGATCTGCGGGTGAACCTGTTGGGCTGGTTATTACTCGCCACCATGGATGGCTTTGTTGCGCCAGGACAAGTTAACGGCCTTGCTTCTCTTGATCCCGACGCCGGCGATCGCGCCATTCAATAATGGTGAGGTAGATGACACCACCACTGACTACCACCAGTAACCCGAAGGCAGTCAGGGCCATAATGCTAAACGCTGAGGTATCTTCCACGGCTAGAAACCGTTACGCCCCCAAACAACCATCGAAATCGAGAAGGTGAACAAAACCAGCACCGAGACCCAACCAAGCGTCAAAATATCCATAGCTGTCTGTGAAACCGGGATAGATAATAACTCCATCGCTAATAATAATTCAATTCGAGTCGCCATAGGGAAGAGTCAACGGGATGGCCAGCATCTCGGAACGGGGTGGGAATTTCCCCACGGCAACCCCCAACCAGGATTTTCAGAACCTAGCGTCCCCCATCAATGCTTTTCGGTTGAAGCAACCATCCACTCCACCCATTGCAGCTGCCCTCGGAATTGCTGTTTATCTACTTTGGGTCAAAACCTTGGCTGCCGCCGCCACCCCAGATCCGGGGATGAACCCGCCATACTCCAGTTCCAGGAGGGTGGCTTCCAGGGCTGCGATCGCAGCCAGAATATCGCGATCGCAGACAAACCCTAGGTGGCCGATGCGGAAGATCTTGCCTTTGAGGTGGTCTTGTCCTCCGGCCATGGCAATATCAAACCGTTTGCGTAGCAGCGACCGGATCTGTTCAGAATCTAAGGGAGCCAGGGGAGCCACCGAGGTAATGGCGGGACTGGCCGCTACATCAGGGGCAAACAGGGGCAAGTTCAGGGCTTTGATGGCACTGCGGGTGGCCTGCATCATCCGTTGATGGCGGGCAAAGATGCTTTCCAGCCCCTCTGCCTGCATCATCCGCAGCGCTACCTGTAAGCCAACGATCAAATTTACGGGGGGCGTAAAGGGAGTGGTATTTTTGGCCGCATCCTTACGATATTTGCCCAAATCCAGGTAGAAGCGGGGCAGCTTGGCGGTTTTATAAGCATCCCAGGCTCTGGCACTGACGGACACAAACCCCAGTCCCGGCGGAATCATGTAGCCTTTTTGCGACCCCGAGGCCACCACATCCAGCCCCCACTGATCAATCGGCAGGTTAATAGCCCCCAAGCTGGTGACCGCATCCACAATGATCAAGGCTTCGCCGTGGGCTTTCACATGGCGATTAATCGTTTCTAGATCATTGAGAACCCCCGTGGAGGTTTCGCTGTGGGTAATGATCACCGCCTTGATGGTTTTCTCAGTGTCGGCTTCCAAGGTGGCGCGAAATTGCTCCGGATCGAGGGGCTGTCCCCACGCCGCTGTGATCGTTTCCACCGCAAGTCCGTAGGCTTGGCTGACCTCTGCCCAGCGTTCGCCAAACTTGCCATTGGCACCCACCAAGACGCGATCGCCGGGACTCAAGACATTGACAATCGCAGCTTCGACGGCACCGGTGCCACTGACCGTCAGCATCATCACATCCCCGGTGGTTTGATGGAGCCACTTGAGATTTTCGGTGACCTCCGCCATCACCTTAGAGAAGTCACCACTGCGATGACCAATGGGATGCTTTGCCATCGCCAGTAACACTTGCTCCGGTACCGGTGTCGGGCCGGGAATCATGAGCATGAGCTTATCGTCCATGGATGCTGCCTTACTTCCAAGAAAATCTCATTTTAACGAATCGCTTTACATCTGAGTCATCCAGGGTTGTGCAGCAATCTTTCCGGGATGCTGGCGAAGGGCTAAGCTAGCACTCAGGGTGCGATCGCGGTGCTGGAGGTTGCTTATGCGGAAAAAAATCTCTGCTGATCTTTGGGATCTTATTGGGTCTGGCAATGCTGCTCACCATTGGGGTTGCCACCGGTGGTCCTGCTCTGCAATGGCTCTGGCAACAACAAACCCAGGCAAGGGGGGAACGTCCCCAACCCCTGCCCCAAGACCCACTGATCCAGGTCTATATGAATCACAATCTGGCCGCAACCTACACCGAGCCCTACCGTCAGATCCAGCGATCGGGGGATGATCTGGAGCAAATCATGGTAGATGCGATCGCCCCAGCGACGACCACCGTCGAAGTTGCCGTCCAAGAATTACGCCTGCCCAAAATTGCCCAAGCTCTGATTGATCGCCACCGAGCTGGGGTAAAGATACGGGTGATTATTGAGAATACCTACGCCCGTCCCTTTAGTGCCTTTACCCCTCAAGAACTGGCCGAGCTACCGGAGCGGGATCAAGACCGGATTAAAGAAGGCTGGACGCTTATTGATTTAAATGGTGATGGCAGTCTCAGTCCCGAGGAAATTAACCAACGGGATGCCCTGGTAATGTTGAAAACCGCTGGAGTGCCCCTGATCGACGACACCGAAGATGGCTCCAAAGGCATTGACCTGATGCACCACAAATTTATTGTGGTTGATGGGCAGCGGCTGATCGTCACCTCAGCAAACTTCACCACCAGCGATGTCCACGGAGATTTTGCCGTCCCCAGCAACCGGGGCAATGCCAACAGTCTCCTCCGGATTGAAAGTCCGGAACTGGCTCAACTGTTTACCCAGGAGTTTAACCTGATGTGGGGGGATGGCCCTGGGGGGCAGTCGGATAGTCTGTTTGGAAACAAGAAGCCCCATCGTCCCCCCCAAACCCTAACCATTGGCACCACCCCCCTAACGGTAAAATTCTCTCCCGATGCCAAATCCATCCCCTGGGAAGAGACCAGTAATGGTTTGATTGCTAAGACCTTGAACCAGGCCAGCCAGTCAACAGATCTGGCCCTATTTGTGTTTTCCGAGCAGCGGTTGGCAAATATTTTGCACACCACCCATCAGCAGGGGGTGACGATTCGAGCCTTGATTGACCCGGCCTTTGCCTATCCCTATTACAGCGAGGCCCTCGATCTGCTGGGAGTCGCTTTGCTGAAGCAGGAGGGGAAGGGAGGGTGCTTCTTCGAGGTGGATAATCAGCCCTGGCAACCGCCGATTACGAGTGTCGGTGTTCCCCGACTCCCCCCTGGGGATAAGTTGCACCACAAGTACGGCGTGGTGGATCAGCAACGGGTGATCGTCGGTTCCCATAACTGGAGTGCCGCCGCCAACAATGGCAATGATGAAACCTTGATGGTGGTCGACAGCCCCACCATTGCCGCCCACTATCACCGGGAATTTGAACGGTTGTATACCGATGCCTTCCTGGGGGTGCCACCTGCCATCCAACGTAAGATTGAGCAGCAACGCCAGCAGTGTCCCCAGGCAGTCAATGCGACGGCCAAAGACTCGCCAACCGCCACTACTCCAGTCCCCAAACGCTCGCCGAAGCCAAAAATTCCAGGACTGCTCTCCAGTGAGGATATTGCCACCATGGCAGCGGCATCGGAGTCAGCACCGCAGCCAGGATCCCCCGCAAAGCCCAAAGCCTCCCGGCGATCGCCCGCATCCCCGCAGGGGGAGTTGACTCCGGGGCAAGTAGTGAATCTGAATACTGCCAGTGCCGCTGAAATTGAAGCCTTGCCGGGGGTTGGCCCCAAGTTGGCACAACGGATTATTGATGCCCGACAGCAGCATCCCTTTGCTTCTCTGGCCGATCTGGATCAGGTGCCGGGGGTGGGGGCGAAACTGCTAGAAAAACTCCGCGATCGCGTCACCTGGTAAGCTTAGGCTCCCATCTCATAGCCAAATAAATTCGGATTCACCTGCCCCAGCGTTAGATCGGCTAGCCCGTACTCAGCCCAACGCCGCTCTACCATTGCTGCCACGGCGGGGTCAGATTCCAGGGGTTCCCCCCAGGGATGGTTCGTTTCCGGGGGAATTTTGGTGGTGGCATCAATCCCCATCCGGCTGCCGAGGCCAATTTTGCTGCTGGCAAAGTCCAGGGTATCGAAGGGGGTAGCGGGCAAGATAAAGACATCCCGCTCGGGATCGACCTTGGAAGATAGTGCCCAGACCACCTGGCGGGGGTCACGAATATTAATCGTCCGATCGACGACAATGACAAACTTCGTGTAGGTGAACTGAGGCAGGGCACTCCAGAAGGCTAGGGCTGCCCGTCTCGCCTGACCCGGATAGGCTTTGTCGATGGAGAGAATCGCCGCTTTGTAGCTGAGGGCTTCCATCGGTAAAAAGAAGTCCACAATTTCGGGGACTTGCTGCCGCAGGATCGGGGTATAAATCCGATTGAGGGCGATCGCCATCATGGCTTCTTCCTTGGGAGGCCGACCACTAAAGGTGGTGAGGTAAATGGGATCGTGGCGGTGGGTGAGGGTGTGGAACCGGATTAGGGGGGAATCTTCTACCCCGCCGTAGTAACCCATGTGATCGCCACAGGGGCCGTCCGCCACTTGTTCACCAGGGGTAATTGTCCCTTCTAAAATCATTTCGGCATCCGCAGGCACCGCTAGATCGAGGGTCTTGCAGCGAGCTAAGTTGACCCCAGCGCCACCGTAGAGTCCGGCAAATAACCACTCGGATAGTTCCACGGGAATCGGCGTCGCCGCCGCCATAATGATCAGGGGATCGACCCCAAGGGCGATCGCGACCTCTAATTTCTGACCCCGTTCAGCGGCCTTCCGCAGATGTCGTGCCCCCCCGCGCACCGATAGCCAATGCACCGACATGGTTTTAGGGGACTGGGATTGCAGCCGATAGACTCCGACGTTGGGGGTTCCGGTTTCACAATCTTTGGTAATCACCAACCCCAGGGTGATGATCTTGCCCGCATCGCCGGGATAGGGACGAATCATGGGAATTTGCTGCAAGTCCAGCTTTGCCTCCGGGATCACCACCTGCTGACAGGGGGGTAACAAATCCCAGCCAGGTTTGGCTCGCAAAACCTCCAAGAGGACTTTGCCGAAGTCAACGGCCTGGGCGAAATTTTTCGGAGGCTTGGGCTGTTGAAGTAAACTCAGCTTGCGACCTAGAGCTTCTAGTTCCTGGGGCTGCTCCATATTCATCGCCCAGCAGATCCGCTCCACGGTGCCCATCAGGTTCACGGCAACGGGATAGGGGGAACCCTTGACGTTCTCAAACAATAGCCCTGGGCCGCCTGATTGCAACATCCGATTGGCAATTTCTGCAATTTCTAAGTCCGGATCAACCAGGGCGGAAATCCGTCGGAGCTGTCCCCGTTGTTCCAGTAACTTGAGAAATCCCCGCAAGTCTCTCGCCATTGCTCTCAGCCGTTTGAAGGTACCCGCTTCTATTATTACGGGTTCCCCTGGGGCAGGGTTGGCCGCAGAAAACACTCCTGAGCTTGTGGGAACCGCTCCTTAGCTCGTCCGGGGCTGACAGCGATCGCAGTGACCACAGCGCCAGTCTCTCGCAGCTTCGTTAAACCCAAAGGCTTGCAGCAAAAATTGCCAGCGACACCCCTGGGTGGTTAAGTATCGGCGCATCTGGGCGATCGCCCCTTGAGAACTGGGAGCATTAGCAGTCCCAAGGGCAGGGCGCATTTGATAGTGGAAGGGATCGATCCAGTCCAACTGTCCGAGGCTATGCAACACGGCGAGGGCGATCGCCCCCTGGGGAAACTGACGACTCACCGCCTCCACCGATCCTTGCTCAGGCAGGCGGTGTACCAATCGCTGCGCCGCCTGCTGTTGCTGGCGCAGTTGGTCAGCAAAGAATTGGCGCTGCTTTCGATCCGTATCGTCTAACCAGCCGCTGGGCTCACTGACCAAGAGCAGTGCCTCAGCGGGTTGAAGATCCCGTCCGGCGCGTCCTACCTCCTGAATGTACTCTGCCAACAGCAGGGGCGGATGGACATGAACCACCCAGCGACAATCCGGTTTGTTAATCCCCATGCCAAAAGCACAGGTGCAGATCACAAAGGGCATCGCCCCCCCCGATCCAGTCGGCTTCGATCTGCCGCCGACGTTGCGAGCCTAGTCCTGCGTGGTAAGCCGTGGTGGAGAACCCCTGCTGCTGCAGCCAAATTGCCAGATCTTCCGCATCTGTCCGTCGCCGCACATAGACTAACCCCGCCTGTCTGACTCTGGACTGGATAAATTGCAGCAGCATGTGGCGGCGACATCGGGGTGACCAGGCGGGTTTTTACCTGGAGGTAGAGGTTGTTGCGATAGGGGCTGAGGCGAAACACAGCCGCAGCCTCTATCCCCAAAATCTGTTGAATCGTTTGTTGCACCGTGGGATCGGCGGTGGCGGTAAAGGCGGCGATCGCCAGTTGGGTGCCGGGGGGTTTGTGCGCCAGTAAGGCGGGACGTACCGCACCTAGGCGGCGATAGGTGGGTCGAAAGGAGTCTCCCCAGTGAACCAGACAATGGGCTTCGTCCAGAATTAAGCCATGAATCACCAGGTCAGGCTGACAGAGGCGTTCCCAAACAGGCTGGCTGAGGAGGGTTTCAGGGGAGAGGTAGAGTAATCGCAGTTGTTGCCGCTGCAAAGCTCCGTAGACTTGCTTTCGTGCAGCAGCGGATAGCTCACTGTGGAGCAGGGCGGCGGGCAACTTTCGCTGCCGGAGTTCCTGAATCTGGTTTTCCATGAGGGCGACCAGGGGCGACACCACCAGGGTGAGTCCCGATTGCATCAGGGCAGGGAGCTGAAAACAAACGGATTTTCCCCCACCCGTGGGCAGGATCACTAAGGTATCCTGCTGGGAGAGCAGACAGCGGACAATCTCACCCTGGGGGGGACGAAAGTCTGAGTAGCCCCAGATGGCTTGAAATCGAGCGCGTACCTGTTCCCAGGTCAAGGAAGCGTGAGGGTGTGCCATGGGTTTAGCCCCGCAGATACCAGGAATCGCGATCGCTACAACGTTTTATTCAATGATCGAAGGACATATCAGAGTGTTTCCCTGGCATCGACGTTCGATAGTCCGATCATCGCCAAATCTGCCTAATGGAAGCTATTTTGGCTAGCATCACCAGCGGCAGATAACACTCAAATCACAATTGCGGCATAAAATCAAGGTGTTGTTTCATACAACAGAGATGATAAAGACGCTTTGGGCTACGGTTCGACAGGGCAAAATTGAGCTATTGGAATCAGCAGAGTTACCGGAAGGGATGAGGGTATTAGTAACACTTTTACCTGACGACGAGACTGAGTTCTGGTTACAAGCAAGCCTAACATCGCTTGATGCAGTTTGGGACAATGCTGAGGATGATGTATATGCCGAGCTACTCCAAGCATGACATTATCTTGGTGCGATATCCTTTCTCCAATTTGTCAAGTTCAAAGGTAAGACCTGCTGTGGTTGTGAGTCCATCGCACCCGTCGCAAGACATTATGATTACCCCTTTAACAAGCAAAACAAGTTCGTTGCTGGCAGGAGAGTTTATGCTATCTGAGTGGGCAGGAGCGGGCTTAAATGTAGCTACTGCGGTCAAAAGAGGTATCTACACAGTGCATGAAAGTTTGATGATAAAAGTAATTGGTCAGTTAATGGATATTGATGCCAAACAACTTGAGAAATCTTTGCAAGACTGGTTAGGGTTGTAGTCTGAGCTATATCACAACTATGAGCCATAAAAGTTGGCGCTTGGGTAGGAGTACTTGCTGACGGAGAGTTTGCCAGCGGTGGGTATCATTGGTTTGAACTGCAATTCTCTGCCTGGATAATTTCAATCGATGCAGTTGCAGTTTGAACGGGCGATCGCGATGGGCTGGGAGATCGCAATCCCTACCGAGCATTTCTCAGGAGCAACCTCTCTTGGACATCAAGCTACCCAAACACACCTTGTTCGGTTACCACTCCCTGAAGGGGGCGATCCCAAGGATCACGCGGTAAAGCGGGCAATTGGGCAAAGGCAAAGACAATGCCCAGGGTAGGTATATCCGCCCACTCTGGCTGACTCAACATCCGGTCATAGAAACCCCCCGCCATAGCCGAGGCGATACCCATGGCGATCGCAGGCGAGGGCCGGGACAAGGATCAAATCCACCGCTTGGGGTTCCAGCATCGGGGAATCCGGTTCGGGTTCGAGAATGCCATAGGCTCCGATTTGTAAGAGCCATTCACCTTCCGGTGACCATCGGTGCCAACACAGGCGATCGCCCACACAGCGGGGGAAGCCCCATTGCTTGTCCAGAAGATATAACGCCTGCAAATCCGGTTCCTGGCGAAAACTCTGGTAGGCCAGAATCGTCTGGGCTTGCTGCCATTGGGGAGTGGTTTGCAACTGGTGGCAAAGCTGCTGACTGCGGTGCTGCCAATCCTCCACCGTCAGGGACTGGCGTTGTTGCAGCAGTGCCTGCCGGAGCACTTGCTTGGGAGAGGGCGACGGGTCGGCAGCCATACAGTCCCTCCAGCTACCCTGACAACTCTCGGTGGCTAAAGGGCTTCCCGTGACTTCCCCCATAGGTGACGGCCAGATGCCCATCCCCCACCACCTGATACTTGTAAGTTACCAGTCCCTCCAGTCCCACGGGGCCACGGGGCGGCATTTTCTGTGTACTGATGCCGACTTCGGCACCCAAGCCATAGCGAAATCCATCGGCAAAGCGGGTAGAGCAATTGTGGAAAACCCCAGCGGCATCGACTTGGGCCAAAAAGGTTTCAGCGGCTCTGGGATCTTCGGTGGCGATCGCCTCCGTGTGACGCGAACCGTAGGTCTGGATGTGGGTGATCGCCGCCTCTAGGGAGGGTACAACTCGGATGGACAGGATTAAATCGCTATATTCTGTGCTCCAATCGGCCTCGGTTGCCAGTTTACAAGCAATGCCATGACCCGAGAGCAGGGCTACCGTGGTTTCATCTCCCCGTAGTTGCACAGATTGCGTTTCCAGGGCACGGGCGACGGCGGGTAAAAACGTTGGCGCTATGTCGCTATGCACCAGTAAGGTTTCAATGGCGTTACAGGCGGCAGGATATTGGGTTTTGGCATCCACGGCGATCGCTACGGCTTTGGCGACATCAGCGGCGGCATCAACATAGAGGTGACAAATGCCCTCGGCATGACCCAGCACCGGAATCCGGGTATTGTCCTGCACATAGCGGACAAAGCTATTGGACCCCCTGGGAATAATCAGATCAATATATTGATCTAGGTGCAACATGGCCCGTGTCTCTTCCCGGGTGGTCAGGAGTTGTACAACGGCCGGGTCAAGGGCAGTCTGGGCGAGTCCCTGTTGAATTGCGGTCACTAAGGCGCGACAGGATCGCACCGCCTCTTGACCCCCCCTTGAGAATCACCCCATTCCCTGATTTAATCGCCAAAGCGGCAATCTGCACCACGGCATCGGGACGGGCTTCAAAGATCACCCCGAGCACCCCCAGGGGGCAGGTAATGCGCTTTAAGACCAACCCGGTATCCAGTTCCCGATGCACTTGCACCACTCCCACCGGATCTGCTAATCGGGCCACATCTCGTACCCCCGCGATTGCCGCAGCTAATTTAGCGGCATCCAGTTTTAACCGAGCATAGAGTGCTGGCGCAATGGCAGCTGCTTGGGCTGCTTCGCAGTCTGCTTGGTTGGCAGCCAGAATCTCAGGAGTTGCCGCTGTCAGCGCCATCGCAATTGTTTCTAAGGCCTGATTGCGATCGGTGGTGGCGCGGGTGGCTAATTGACGGGCTGCTTGCCGCGTCTGTTGGGCAATCGTAGTCAGATCAAGGGAAGCTATCTGGGTAGCAGACATAGGCGAGTGGTTGAACCCAATCAATCCGTCAGGCTGAACCTCAGCCTCTCCTTCAATCCTAACGGATTCAGATCCGATGGCACCCAAGGGGCGTGCTAGAGATCAAAGTGGGTCATGGGGTGAATACAGGAGGGTCATTGGGGCTGCGCCTTGGGGAAAAAGTTACATACAGTACGGTTTCCTCAGGGATGTCTGGTTATACTCCTGTCAATCAATTTTTCTGGCGGCGTAACTGCGTCTTAGCGCTTTCCTTTTCTCTCCTGGATAGCGCTTTTTTATGCCCTCGGGAGCCTTGAGTCCAGAGAAAGAACCGATTCAGGCTTTGAAAGTAGCTGCTGTGATGTCTGAAGCTACAGTAGCTTTTCCGTAGAGATCCTTATTTAATGGGGTTATGTTCGTAGGGAACCCTGCATCTTGGGCGATGTAGCTCTTCCCGTTGACCCATGGAGCTTCTCGAATGACCTTAAACACGTCCAAGCCAGCCCGAATTCTAGTAATTGACGATAGTCTCACCGTCCGGGCAGTGATCTCCGATTATTTAGAAGATGCTGGCTATGTCATTGAGACTGCCGACACAGGCGAAGAGGCCTGGGCGATGATCTGCAATAATCCCCCGGATCTGATTATCAGTGACTGGTCGATGCCGGGACTTTCTGGCATTGGTTTATGCCGCCGAATTCGAGCCGATCCAGCCCTGGAACATATCTATTTCTTGTTGTTAACGGCTCGGGAGGAAATTTCGGATCTGATTCTGGGATTAGATACGGGAGCCGATGAGTTCATTACCAAACCAATTAACCGAGAAGAACTCCGAGCCCGGATTCGGGCGGGGCTGCGGCTGCGACAGTTGACCCAATCCCTGATGGAGGTAAATCAGCAGTTACATGCCCGCAACGAACTGCTGGCCTCCCTGGCTTTGATCGATCCCGTCACCGGAGTCCTCAACCGCCGGGCTTTAGAAACGGGGCTGCCGGGATTGTTGCTGCAAGTAGGGGATCACCAAGCAGAGGTGTTTCACAATTCCCAGTACTTTTTGTACTATCGTTACCTCAGTATCTGGCTGATTCAACTGGATCAGTTTGATGAGCAGATGGTTGCCTACGGTACAGAGGTGGCAACCCAATTAGTGCAAATCGTGGCCCGACGGCTACAAAGCAACTGCCTCCCTGGTAGCCTGCTCTATTATTACGGTGATGCCACCTTTGCATGTATTACCCCTGGACTGGATTCCAAACGCACCTCCGAATTTGGCGAGGTACTGCGGCAGGCGATCGCTGCCAACCCCATCAAGCTCCCCTCCGGGGCACAAGTTCTGGTGACGGTCAGCTTAGGCGGCAACATTGCCTCCCCCGATGGCACCCTCGATCAGGACATCCTCCTGAAGCAGGCAGAGCAATGCCTCATCCAAGCTAGAATTGCGGGTCACAACCGTACGAGACTCTTTGAGGGCAAACACCCCTGAATTGTCCCCAGCCGCCCCCCGATCCATCGCCTGAGATTGATCTTCCATGGGCTCGGATCATGCTTAGACTCGGCTAACCGATTGGGGATCTACTGTTGCGGGACTCACCGTTGCCGCCAGCGTGGATGGCGACTGCGGCTGGCGTTGCTCAATGAGAGCGATCGCCCGACTGACCGTTTCTGGTAGGATCACCACCAAGCTACCAGGCGTTGCGGTATTGAGCGCTGTCTGAATTGCCGTGGTTTCATCCAAAATGGTCTCACAGCGCCCGACAATGCCGATTTGTTGAATGCCCAGATTAATGAACCGAGCTGCATCTCCCCGAGGCCGCCCCCGGGTATCATCATCTTCCTTGACAATCACCCGGTCAAAAATCTGTGCCGTCAACTGTCCTAAGGTGACAAAGTCTTCGTCTCGGCGATCGCCAGGCCCGCCAACGACCCCGATCCGTTCTCCCGGCCAGTTGCGGACAAAACTCCCCAGGGCTGCATAGCTAGCTGGATTGTGGGCGTAATCAATCAGGGCGTGGTAGCCTCCCAGATCAAAAAGATTCATCCGTCCCGGAGTTTGCCCAACCGATGGCTCAAAGGTCGTCAGGGCTGCCCGGATATCCTCAATGCGTACCCCCTGGGCAAAGGCTGCCAAGCTGGCTGCCAGGGCGTTGGCAATCATAAAGGGA
The DNA here is from genome assembly GCF_000775285.1 of Neosynechococcus sphagnicola sy1. Taxonomy (NCBI): domain Bacteria; kingdom Bacillati; phylum Cyanobacteriota; class Cyanophyceae; order Neosynechococcales; family Neosynechococcaceae; genus Neosynechococcus; species Neosynechococcus sphagnicola. The sequence continues at coordinate 24,448 of NZ_JJML01000073.1, forward strand.
GCCCGTCCACCCAAGGTCAAGGGCACATTCACCGCCTGCTCAATCCGCAGCGTCCAATCTCCCTTGAGAATCGAGAGATAGCCATTTTCGTAGATGGCGGCTAGACCGCCTCGCTGGGTATGCAGGCGAATCAGTTCATTCTCAGGTTCCATAGCGAAGTAGGTAACTTGACCATGCACCCGATTAGCCATGGCGGCTACCAGCGGGTCATCCGCATTGAGAACAGCATAGCCATTGGGCAGGACGGTTTCGGCCACTACACTTTTCAGGCGAGCCATATCATCCAGGGTTTCGATGTCGCCAAGGCCAAGGTGATCGGCGGAGACATTTAACACCACACCGACATCACAGCTTTCAAAGGCCAAGCCCGATCGCAGGATGCCCCCACGAGCCGATTCCAGCACTGCCACTTCCACCGTTGGGTCGTTGAGAATCACCTGGGCACTCTGGGGACCTGTATTATCCCCTTTTTCCACGAGGAAGTCATTGATATAGATGCCATCCGTAGTGGTGTAGCCTACCACGCGTTTGGTTTGTTTAAAAATATGGGCAATCAGGCGGGAAGTCGTGGTTTTACCATTGGTGCCTGTAATGGCAATAATGGGAATCCGGCTGGGAGTACCCGACGGGAAGAGCATATCCAGCACTGGTTCTGCCACGTTGCGGGGAATGCCCTGACTGGGGGACAGATGCATCCGAAACCCAGGAGCAGCATTGACTTCCACAATCACCCCCCCCACATCCCGCAACGGTTGGGAGATATCCGGTGTCACAATGTCAATGCCAGCAATATCCAGTCCAATGACCTTGGCAACCCGCTGGGCTAGCCAAATATTTTCCGGATGAATGTCATCGGTGCGATCCACTGCAATTCCCCCGGTACTCAGGTTCGCAGTGGCTCGGAGATAACAAACCGTGCCTGCTGGCAAGACTGTTTCTAAGGTGTAGCCATGGCGCTCTAACAATTGCCAACTGGTGCGATCCATTTCAATTTTGGTCAGCACATTGTCGTGGCCTTCACCCCGACGCGGATCTCGGTTGGTCTGCTCAATGAGTTCCGCAATGGAGGTGTGACCATCCCCAACCACATGGGCTGGCACCCGCTCGGCCACTGCCACTACCTTATCGTTCACCACCAGCACCCGATGATCTCGACCTTGGTAGTAGCGCTCGACAATCACAGATCGGGACTTAGACGCACCACTGGCAGCATCGTAGGCTTCTTCGGCGAGTTCCCAGGAGTTAATATCAATGGTGATCCCGCGTCCGTGGTTGCCATCCAAGGGTTTAATGACGATGGGGAAGCCACCCACATCGTCAATCGCTGTTTTCAGGTCATCCAGGTAGTGGATCAGGGTGCCTCTGGGAACTGGAATTCCGGCTTCCCGGAGAATGGTTTTGGTTCCTTCTTTGTCACAAGCAAGTTCAATCCCCAGAATACTGGTGCGATCGCTCTGCGTTGCCTGCATGCGGCGCTGATAAACCCCATTGCCAAATTGGATCATGGAGCGAGCACTGAGAGCCACCCAGGGAACACCCCGGCGATCAGCCTCTTTGACCAGTGCTTCGGTACTCGGCCCCAGAGAGGCTTCTGCCCACAGTTCTTGCAAGTCTTTTAAATCCTGGGCCAGTTCTTCCGGGGGATAGCTACCCGTCTCCACAATGCTCTGGCAAAGGCGAACGGCGGCTCGAGCTGCATAGCGTCCAGCTGCTTCGTTGAAATACTCAATCACCACCTGATAGGTCCCCGGTGTGGAAGTTTCACGGGTACGCCCAAACCCCACGGGCATCCCCGCTAAATCCTGAAGTTCCAGGGCAACGTGTTCAATAATGTGCCCCATCATCGTGCCTTCTTGAACCCGCATCAAGAACCCTCCCCGACACCCTGGAGAGCATTGATGTTCCACTAAACTGGGTAAGACGGCGATCAACCCCTGGTAGAAATTGGGAATCACATCCGAGGGCTTGTCAGCTAGTTCTTCCAGATCCAGCCGCATGACCACCAATTTTTGCCGTCGAATGCTCCAATAGTTGGGGCCACGCAGAGTCTGGATTTTTAAGATCTTCATAACTTATCTTAACTTAAGCGTTGAGCTGGAGAAGGGTTGTCGGCACAGGGGAGCAATAACTCAGTTTCTCGCTTGCAAGAACTGACAAACTGTTCACCATAAACAGTTACTCGGAAGAAAGACAGTTCCTTGGTCAGCCGCCGCTTGATCAGGACACCAGTCCGGGCTGGAGAACCACCCGCCGTTCTAGGTCATAGCGATCGCCATGGCTGAGAATATGAACCCGGAGGTTGTGGATACTCAAGGGCAAGGCGGTGGCCTCATCGAGACACGGCAGGGGGGGATGATGGGCTTCCCCTGGATCAATCACTGTGACCGTCCCCTTACCCATAACTTGCAGCAGGCCATCGCCTTCAAAAATGGCACAGGTATCTTCATCAATCCCGATCCCTAACTTGTCTGGGTGGGTCGAGATTGCACTCATGAGGCGAGCCATGCGATTCCGGTTATGAAAATGCTGGTCAACAATCACATCGGGCAAAATCCCCAGACCCACCGCCATATCCACCAAGCAGCGGTTGGGAGATTCGCCACTGCCGCCCCCAGCAATCATGTGATGTCCCATAACGGCCGCCCCGGCACTGGTGCCAGCCAGGGTAATCTGCCCCAGTTGAGCCAGCATCCGGACTTTATTCATCAGGGGAGTATCGGCCAAGATGCCACAGAGCCTCAGTTGATCGACCCCCGGTCATAAATACCCCGGTCACACCGTCAATGAATTCCTTCATCCGGGGAGCTTCGGCTTGATCGCGATCGCGGATGTCGAGCACCTCAATGGCACTGGCTCCCATTTTCTCAAAGATGGTGCGGTAGGTTTCGCCACTGACAACTGGTTCCCGGGAGGCCGAGGGGATAATAGCGATCCGGGCTTCCGCTGCCCCTGCCCGCCGAAAAAATGCTTGGAGAATCTCTCGCCCATGCACCTTATCTTCAGCTCCTCCAATCACCATGACGGCTGTCTTAAGAGGCTGGGGATACTTCGGCTCAAGGGTCTGAGACTCAAGTTGCAGCATATCGCCATCCCTGGGCATACCGTGAATTAAATGCTCCAAGATTCCGGAGATCGAGGAAGTAAAGAGGTTGCTTTTCTCCATCCAATGTTCCCGTGTCTGGGTTTTCCCAACTAACAACAGAGTTGAACTATTTTAGGGTCTCAACTCCCCGAACAACAGAGCGCTAGACTATTGACTAACCTGAGGGATGATGGGTTACTCACCGTTGGCATCGCAATCATGGTCAGATGAACTCGACTGGGCCAGACTAGCTCACTCGAATGGATAGCTTTTACCCCTGAAGCATTACTAATACGCATGATGCCAGATTTTTTATGGTTTTTTGAATCACTGCTTGATCATTCCTGCCCATTTCCTGACACGGAGCTATCCCAACCCCATTAATGCTGGACTGCTATCCCATCAGCGAAACTGCGCCACCTGAGGTGTATCTGTGAGCGACTCTGGTTCGGCAGCTGACATTAATTATCTGACCCCAAACTGGTCTGCCCGTCTGGGATCTGACTATGCCCTGCATCGGTTCGAACTCTGGTTTCAACCCGTTTACCATCTGACCTTGGGAAATGTTTTCCATAACGAGGTGCTGCTGCGCTGGCGAGATCCCCAGGATGTCCTCCAGCCGCCCGCAGGATTTTTGCCTGCGATCACGGCTGCCAATCTCCTCTCAGAACTGGATCGACTGGTGATTCACCGCGTCATCTACCTGCTTCACCGACAACCCCAGCTGCGATTGTCGGTGAATCTTTCCCCCACAGCCCTTGAGGATACAACCCTGTGTGGTTATATTCGCGAACTGCTGGTGCATTTTCAGGTAGAGCCAGAGCAACTGCGATTGGAGTTAAATGAAGCCATCTTATTACAACAGTTTACCCCCGCCTTGCAACTGATTCGCCACCTCAAGTCCCTCGGCTGCCTGGTGTTGGTGGACAACTTTATCAAGGGTGAGTTGCCCTTGTATTGCTGGTGTCGGTTGCCCATTGATGCGGTCAGTATTGACCAGCAATTGATTCAAGCCTCCACTACTCACCCTGAAACCCAAGCCTTTGTCCGAGCCGTCGTTCAGGCCAATCGAGCCTTGGGTCGCTTAACAATTGCTAAGGCTGTGGCCGATGCACGGATGCTCAGAGCGGCTCAAGCTTGTGGCATCGACTGCACCCAAGGCTATTACACTAAAGCACCCAGAGATCGCCCCAGTCATACTCTTGCCATGGTCTTGATTCTGGTGCAACTGATCATCCTCCTGGTTGCCATTGTCCTTGGCTTCTATGCCTTGAAAACATTCCTGGGGATTGATCTGATTCCTGGAGAGCATACCTGGGATATGGTTACTCATTGGTTTGCCGATCCCCTGGGAGAACACTAGCTCTGTAATAGGACTTTGGTATTAATGCAACGAACATTGAGGTAGGGTTTACAGTGCTTGACGAATCTAAATAATTTTATTTACAAAAAGCAACAAAATCATATATAATGTAAACCAGGGTAGAAAAACTGCCCCATCATTTTGCCAAACTTTCATTAAGCACTCATAAAGCCATGACAACAACCTTACAGCGGCGCGATAGCGCCAACGTCTGGGAGCGGTTTTGCGACTGGGTGACCTCTACCGACAATCGCCTCTATGTAGGCTGGTTCGGTACGGTCATGATTCCCACGCTGCTCACTGCAACCATCTGCTTCATCATTGCCTTCATCGCTGCGCCCCCTGTGGACATTGATGGCATCCGCGAACCAGTTGCTGGTTCCCTGATTTTTGGTAACAACATCATCACGGGTGCGGTTGTTCCTTCTTCCAATGCCATTGGTCTGCACTTCTACCCGATCTGGGAAGCTGCTTCCTTAGATGAGTGGTTGTACAACGGTGGTCCTTACCAGTTGGTGGTATTCCACTTTTTGCTGGGGATTTGCTGCTACATGGGTCGGCAGTGGGAACTTTCCTACCGTCTGGGTATGCGCCCCTGGATTTGCGTTGCTTACAGCGCTCCAGTTGCTTCTGCCTTCGCCGT